>DVLY01000181.1 GCA_018715295.1 Candidatus Merdimorpha stercoravium
CCCGCCCCGCATTTTTTCACCTGCCGCACATCCCCGAAAAAAAGGAAATCGTTATTTTTGCCCCACTCATCCATACAAGACCCGGAAAAAACATGCTGTACGACCTGTTCCTCAAACCCTACGAAGGATACTCCACCCTGTTTATCGTTTTAGAAGCCATCGCCGCCTTCTTCGGCATCGTCAGCGTATGGTTCGCCCGCAGGAACAGCATCTGGGTATATCCCACCGGCATCATCAGCACCGTACTGTACGTCTACGTCCTGTTTGTCAGCGGCGTGTACGGCGACGCCGTGATCAACATCTACTACACCGCCATGAGCCTGTACGGTTGGTACGTCTGGCTCAACGTCAAAGGCGAAGGCCAAGCCCTCCCCATCACCTGGCTGCACCGCCGGAGCGCCCTCTTCACCGGCGGCTTTACCCTGGCCAACTTCGCTCTCTTTTACATCATCCTCCAGTACTACACGGACAGCATCGTCCCCACGCTCGATGCCATCACCACCGCCCTGGCCTTTTCCGCCATGTACCTGATGGCACGCAAGAAAGTCGAAAGCTGGGCTTTCTGGATCGCCTGCGACGTCATCTCGGTCGGGCTGTACATCTACAAAGGCCTCGGGGTAACCGCCCTGCAATACCTCATCTTCCTCATCCTGGCCATCTCGGCGCATTTCGAGTGGGTACGCCTGTACCGTGAGCAGCAAGCCGCCCAAGCGCACCCCGGGAACACCACCACGAAACCGGCATGAAAAAGATCGTCCTGCTCGGTCCCGAATGCAGCGGAAAGACCACCCTGGCTCGGGAACTCGCCCGCCGGTACGACGGAGCCTACGCCCCGGAATACAGCCGGGAGTACGCCGAACGCCTGCGCCGAAGCGGAGCCGACATAGGCTTTCACGACGTGATGCCCATCGTACGCGGACAACTGCTCGCCGAACAAAACGCCCTGCAAAGCGGAAAGGAACGGATCTTCCTCGACGGGAATCCCCTGGCCGAATGCGTGTACAGCCAGTGGTATTACCACGCCGTCCCCCGCGAACTCACCGACCTCCTCCGCCAGAGGACTTACGATTTTTACCTCTTGTGCTATCCCGACCTGTGCTGGATACCCGACCCCGCACGCGACATGCCCACCGGCCGGGAAAACATCTTCCGCCTTTTTGAAAAAGAAGTCGCGGCAAGCGGCGTCCCCTACCACATCGTCCGGGGAGAAGGCGCCTCGCGACAGGCCAGCGCCGAAAACGCCCTGCGGCAATCCGGCCTGCTGCCCTGACCGCAGAGATTTACTTTCCGGGATTTTTCCCACCCCGCCCGCCGGCACAAAGCTGCGCCGTCACGATGGCCGCTGCAATAGCCGCATTGAGGCTCTCCGGACCCTGCGCCCCGGCAAAACGCGGGATCGTCAGCCTACGTCCCACCACCCGGGCCACGGCCGCGCTGATCCCATTGGCCTCGTTGCCGATCACGATCACCCCTTCTGCGGCGCACCCCGCCCGGAAGACATCGTCCCCCTCGAGAAAAGTGCCGTACACCGGCAGCGGACAATCCCCCAGCAGAGCCGGAAGATCGCGGTAATGCACCCTCACCCGCGCAATGGAACCCATCGTCGCCTGCACCGTCTTGGGGTTGTACAGATCGACCGTATCGGGCGAACACACCACATCCCGCACCCCGAACCAGTCGGCCGTCCGCACGATCGTCCCCAGGTTGCCCGGGTCGCGCACCCCGTCCAGAGCCAGCACCACCCGCCCGGGGGAAAAATCGGGTTCTCCCCACTGCGGGATCTCGCACACGGCCAGCACCCCTTCGGGTGTGGACTGCGCACTGATGCGCCCGATCTGCGCCTGGGTAACGCATTCCACCGGGCAGGGACATACGGCCCGGGCCATGGGAAAAAACTCTTCGGTGGCAAATACCTCCCGCAGGGAAATCTGGCCGCCGAGCGCAATTTCTTTGACGGATTTTATGCCTTCTATGGTAAATAATTGCGATATTTGTCGTGTTTTTTTGGACTTTAAAGAATTAATTTTCTTTATTTTACCATTAGTAAGCATAGCAAGCGGCCTTTTAGGGAGTGAATCGTTTGATTAAAAACATTTTAGCAAAGATACGCATTTTCGCCGTAACCGTCCTTCCGGCGGGTTTGGGCTTGCTTTCCTCCTGCTCCCCGTACAAAAACATCCCTGCGGGCGACCACCTGGTAGTAGCCAACCGCTACGACATCAACGACCGGCAAAAGCACAACCCGGATTTTTCTCCCTACATCCGCCAAGCGCCCAACAAAAAACTGCTCTTTTTCTTTCCAATCAAACTGAGCCTGTACAACGCCGCCCGAGAAGACCCCCAAGCCGCATTCGACCAGTGGGAAGCCGAGCACCAAGGCTCGGTGAAGTTCCTTCGGTTCTTCTTCTCCCAAAAAGGCATCGACCGGATAGACAGCACCTACGTAGGCTTCAACCGATCGTTGAAAAAACTGGGCGAGCCCCCCGTACTGTACGACCCTTCGCTGGCCACCCGTTCGGTAAACAACATCGAAAGTTTTTACCACAACCAAGGATACTTCCGTGCGCAAGCCTCCTCGCAGGCTACTTTCGAGGGGGACAAAGCCGTCGTCCAGTACACCGTCTCCACCGGAACGCCCTACACCATCGACAGCGTAAACTACGACATCGAAAGCGAAGTGCTGCGCGAACTCTATCTCCAAGCCCTTCCCGGCAGCCTGATCCGCAGCGGAGACCGCTACAACAAGGACATCCTGGAAGTGGACGAAGCCAACCGCCTGACCGAATACTTCAAACAGCACGGCGTGTACGACTTCACGCCCGAATACATCCACTACGTGGTCGATACCAACGGATACGACCACCGCGCACAAATCCTGGTGGAGATCAACAACCTCCGCCGCCAGACCTCCTCCGGCACTTATTCCGTCCCGTTCCACAAATGGCGGGTGAGCCGCATCAACGTCTATACCGACTTCCAGTACGACGCCCGGGAACGGACCTATGGCGATACCCTCGAATACAACGGCCTGCACATCTTCGCCCGCCAGAAAGTCCCCTACAAACCCTGGGTGCTGGGCGATGCCATTTTCTTCCGCCCCGGCGAATACTTCGCCCTCTCGGACTACAACAACACGTACAAGGCCCTCCGCGCCCTGCGGCTTTTCTCTACCGTCAGCATTGCGATGAACCCCGACCCGGACAACCCGCAGGAGGACATCGTAGCGGACATTTACCTCAATCCGGTAAAAAGATACGCCGCCAATGTCAATTTCGAGATCTCGCGCTCTTCGCTGCTGGGCATCGGCACGTCGATCAACCTCCAGTTCACCAAATACAACGCCTTCCACGGCGGGGAGATCTGGAACAACTCCCTCCGCACCACCCTGGGCAGCTACAACGAACCCAACGGGAAAAGCGGGTTTCTCAACGCCTACGAGATCAGCCTGACCACCTCGCTCACCTTCCCCCGTTTCCTGCTCCCGTTCCGCATGGACCGGCTCATCCCCAAACGCATGTCCCCCAAGACCAATGCTTCGCTGAGCTACGGCACGCAGAAGAACGTCGGGCTCAACCGGAACAACTTCAGTTTCTCGTGGGACTACACCTGGGAGCAAAGCCGCACCGTACAGCACAAGATCGGCCTGATCCGGTTCGCCTACCTGCACAATACCAACAAGTACAACTATTACAACATCTTCAGCGATTCCGACCGCGACGAAGTGATCGAGGATTACCTCGGCCTCCATCCCGACCTGGTCGATCCCGACCCGGCCAACCCCGGGGAGTACACCTACCAGATTGAAAACATCATTTACAACGACCAAGCCTTCAAGGAGAGCGACCCCACCGGCCACCGCGTCATCGCGGACGACCTGTACCAATTCGCCCGCTACACCTCGGACTTCGTCATTCCCTCCATCTCGTACACCTTCACCTTCAACAACCAGCGCTACGACAAGTCGCGCGACTTCCACTACCTCCAGATCGAAACCGTCCTCTCCGGCAACCTGCTCAACGCCCTGGCCCATACCCTGAACCTGCCTTCGACAACCCTTCCCACCGGGGAAACCGTCCACGAGCTCTTCGGGGTGCCCTTTGCCCAGTTCGCCAAATTCAACGTCAACTATTCCCGTTACCTGAATTTCGGACGGAAAAAGAACCACACCCTCGCCTACCGCCTGTACTTCGGCCTGACCCTTCCCTACGGCAACTCCCCCACCCAGGTGCCTTTCTCCGAATCGTACTTCGGCGGCGGGGTAAACTACGAACGCGGCTGGCGAGCCTACGAACTGGGGCCGGGCAGCGTTTCGGACAAGACCCATACCTACAACGTGGGCAACCTCAAGCTCACCGCCAGCCTCGAATACCGCTTCCCGCTGTACAAATCGCTCTACGGCGCCCTGTTCTTCGACACGGGCAACATCTGGTTCACCTCGGAAAAACTGTACTCCGACCCCAAAGGCGTCTTCCACTTCGACACCTTTCTTAAGGAGTTGAGCCTCACCTCGGGGGTGGGACTGCGCTACGACTTCCAGTTCTTCGTCGCCCGTCTGGACATGGGACTGCAGACGGTCGATCCCTCCCAAGCCGAAGGCCACCGATGGGTCCTGTTCAAAAACGGCATGAGCCGCGCCACGTTCCAGTTTGCCCTGGCGTACCCGTTCTGATGAAAAAACAAGGAAATGAAACAATGATAGAGATCAAAGAAGTAAACGACAAAGACTCCCTCAAGGCCTTCGTAATGTTCCCCTTCGAACTCTACAAAGGCAGCCGATACTGGGTTCCCCCGCTCATTGCGGGCGAAATGAAAACCTTCGACCCCGCGCACAACCCCACGTTGGAATTCTGCCAGGTGCAGCTCATCCTCGCCTATAAGCAAGGGCGCATCGTCGGACGCCTGGCCCTGATCGTCAACCGGCGTGAAAACGAACTGCTCGGCCAGCGCAAGCTCCGCTTCGGCTGGCTCGACTTCGAGGACGACCCCGAGATCACCCGCGCCCTGTTCGACTATGCCACCCGCTGGGGACGCGAACACGGCATGGAATACATGGAAGGCCCGGTAGGTTTCTGCAACCTGGACAAAGCCGCCCTGCTCACCGAAGGCTTCGAGGAACTCTCCAACACCACCGCCCTGTACAACTACCCGTACTACGAACGCCATCTGCTGGCCTGCGGGCTGGAGCACTGCACCAAATGGGTGGAAAAGGAAATGATCGTCCCGGAACAAGTTCCGGAAAAGATCCGCCGTTTTTCCACCATCATCAAGGAGCGCAACGAACTTTCGGTACCCGACCTGCGCAGCAAGCGGGCCATCCGGCGGTACATTCCCCAGGTCTTCGACATCCTGAACCAGACGTACTGCACGCTGGAAAACTTCGTTCCCCTCACTCCCGGACAGCAGGAATTCTACGCCGCCAAATTCATGGACGTCATCCATCCCGACTACGTGAGCTGCGTGGAAGACAAGGAGGGCCACATGATCGCCTTCGGAGTCGCCATCCCGTACATGGGCACCGCCCTGCAAAAAGCCGGCGGACACCTCCTCCCCTTCGGTTGGTACCACATCCTCAAGGCTCTGCGCAGCAACGACCGCGTCGAACTGCTACTGATCGGAGTCCTGCCCAAGTGGCAGCGCAAAGGCGTTACGGCCCTTATTTTCGACGAGATCATGCAAAAATTCATCGACAACCACGTCGTGTACGTCGAGACCAACCCCGAACAGGAACAAAACGCCTCCGTACAAGCCTTCTGGAAAGAATACAAAAACCGCCTGCACAAAGTACGCTGGACCTTCCACAAACGCATCGAATAACGAGCCCTTGCGATGATGGACGAACTCCTCCGATATTTCCCCGACCTCTCTCCCGCGCAGCGCGAACGTTTTGCCGCCATGGGCTCCTTGTACGCCCAGTGGAACGCCCGGATCAACGTCATCTCCCGCCAGGACACCGAGCACTTCTACCTGCACCACGTGCTGCACAGCCTGGCCATCGCCCGCGTGGTCGATTTCGCACCCGGCGCCCGGATACTGGATGCCGGAACGGGCGGAGGCTTCCCCGGCATCCCGCTGGCGGTGCTGTTTCCCCAAGTGCACTTTACCCTGGTGGACTCTATCGGCAAAAAGACCAAAGTAGCGGCCGACATCGCCGGGCAGCTCTCCCTGGACAACGTTTCGGTGATCAATGCCCGGATCGAAAACCTGCCCGAACGGTACGACTTCGTCGTTTCGCGCGCCGTGGCCCGGATGGAAAAGATCGTCGCCTGGACCCGGGGAAAAATCCGACCGGGAAAGGCTTCGAGCCTCCCCAACGGCATCCTATGTCTGAAGGGCGGCGACCTGGCCGACGAACTCGCCCCGTTCTCCCGGGCGAAGATTTACGACATATCGGCCTTTTTTTGTAAAGAATTTTTCGAGACAAAACGCGTGGTTTACCTCCCTATTTCATAACTTTGTGCCCGTGTGTGTACTTCATTGAAACACTGACAAACAAAAAAAGATCAACATAGTATGAAAACCGTCAACGATTTCAATTTCAACGGTCGCAAGGCCATCGTCCGCGTGGACTTCAACGTCCCCTACGACGAAAACTTCCACATCACCGACGACACGCGCATCCGCGCAGCCGCTCCCACCATCCAGAAGATCCTCAAGGACGGAGGCAGCGTCATCCTGATGTCGCACCTGGGTCGTCCCAAAGGCCAGGTAAACGACCAGTTCTCCCTGCGCCACATCGTGGACCACGTATCGCAGGTACTGGGCGTACCCGTAAAATTCGCCTCCGACTGCGTAGGCCCGGAAGCGGAAAAAGCTGCCGCCGAACTCAAACCCGGTGAGGTCCTCCTGCTGGAAAACCTGCGTTTCCACCCCGAGGAGGAAAAAGGCGACGAAGCCTTCGCCAAGCAACTCGCTTCGCTGGCCGACATCTACGTAAACGACGCTTACGGAACGGCACACCGCGCACATGCTTCGACCACGGTCATCGCCAAATTCATGGGTTCGCAGAAATGCTTCGGACTGCTGATGGCCAAGGAAGTGGACGCCATCAAAAAAGTGCTCAAGGACGGCGAGCACCCCGTTACCGCCATCCTGGGCGGAGCCAAGGTATCGTCCAAACTGCCCATCATCTACAACATGCTCGAATCGGTGGACAACCTCATCCTGGGCGGCGGTATGGCCTACACGTTCATCAAGGCCCGCGGCGGTAAGATCGGCCGTTCGCTGCACGAGGACGAATACCTCGAAACCACCGAGGAGATCCGCGCCAAAGCTGCCGAGAAAGGCGTGAAATTGTACTTCACCAAAGACGTCATCGCTACGGAAGTCCACTCCGAAGATGCCCCCTCGAAAATCTTCGCATCGGATCAGATCGAAGACGGCTGGGAAGCGATGGATATCTGGATGGAAACGCGCAAGTACTTCGCCGACGTGATCAAGGACTCCAAGACCGTGCTGTGGAACGGCCCGATGGGTGTTTTTGAAATGGACAAATACGCACAAGGCTCGGTAGCCATCGCCAAGGCCATGGCGGAAGCTACCGCCAAAGGCGCCTTCACCCTGGTGGGCGGCGGCGACTCGGTAGCAGCCGTAAACAAATACGGCTTTGCCGACAAGGTATCCTACGTATCCACCGGCGGTGGTGCCATGCTGGAATCCCTCGAAGGAAAGGTGCTCCCCGGAGTAGCCGCCATCGAAGAAGACTAACCGGCCT
>DVLY01000182.1 GCA_018715295.1 Candidatus Merdimorpha stercoravium
CGCTTCGCTTGCCCGCACCCGCTTGAACGCCCAGGCTACTTGCAATCCTTCTCCGGCAAAAGGAACTTCTCCTGCCCGTCGAAAACCCGGAACGCCCGCTGGTGGACATCGCCCCGGGCGCATTTCATCAGCGCCTCGTTTCCCAGCTCCTCGGCATAGTGCTGCTGTTTCTCCGTGATCGGCACGACCCACAGACAGTTCACCGGATCGCCCCGGAAATCGTCGTAGAGCTTTTCCGAGAAATTCGCCTCGCCCTCGAGCAAAAGCGCATGGGAAAGATGCTTCCCGAACGGCTCAATATCGAACAACACCGTATGCCCGTCGCCCAAAAACGTGGTATAGTTCCAAGGAATGTCCGACAGTCCCACCAGATACGCCACAAAAGCGTCGCGGTGTTCCCGGAAGAGGTCTTCGCGCACGCCCATGGCGAGTTCCGCGCGGCGCAAGCCCTCCGGATACTGGGTAAAACGATCGACCGAAGGCTGCTGGAGGAGCGACATCCCGAGGGTAAAGAGCCACACGGTATCCCCCTCGCGCACCGTTACTACGGCACGGGGCGGAAAATACCCCACGTCCACCACCAGGTATTCCGCATGAGGCCCATATGCCCGTTCGATAGCCTGGAGGTGCTGGTCGCGGAAGTGTTCCCAGGTAGCGTTATCCTGCATGGACTTCCAGTAGGACTCGGCCTGACGCACCCGTTTGAAAATATCGTTCTGACGAGGCTTACCGAGTTCCCAGGCAAAGGGAGAAGTCCCGACCGCATCGCGGGCATACCCGGTAAACTCCCCGCTGGAAGCCCACCCGGGGATAACGGCCAAAAGTTGATCCCCCTCGTAGAGCGCCGCTCCGTCTCCGTCCTCCAGAAAGACCAGACGGAGGTTCTTCGGGTCGAGCCGCGCCGCGCCCTGCGGATGACGGCATACGCGCAGCGGCATCCGGGGTTGGGCTCCGGCGTCCAGGGCCTTTTCATCGACCGCATCGATGGCTTTCCCGTAATTGCGCACCCAGCAGGCTCGGATCTCGGTATCCTTGCTGTCGGGGCGGATGTACAGGTACAGGTACACGCAATCGTTTTCTTCCTGCACCAGCGCATGGGTATCGGTCTTGGGGAAATAAGCGCTGCAAATGATGTTTTTGTCCGTATTTTTTTCCTGCATGGTCTGCGGTTGTTGTTTCTTTGGAGAAATGTTCATTTTCGGAAGGTCCTGTTTTCCCTGCCTCCCTGAGTTCCTTTCGGTCCGGTGCGTCGGGAAAAGGAGAAAAGGCGCGGGGAAGGGATCAGAAGGGCGGCTTGTCGTCATCCTGATCGGCGGACGGGCGGTTGATCCGGCTTTCAAACGCATCGCTGGGCAAGGCACGGGGGTCGAACCCGCCGCTGAACGCCTTGTTGATCTTGGAATCGTAACTGTCCTGCACGGCATACGGAGCGGCGGGAGCCCCCGAAGGGTATCCCCCGGCTTCGGGAGCGGAGGAAGGTGCGCTCTGATCCAGGTCGGAGAACTGCGTCAGCGAGCCTACGAACGCCAGACGGATACTGCGCAAGTCGCCGTTGCGGTGCTTGGCAATGATGAATTCCGCTTGGCCGGCGGTAGGCGTTCCGTCCTCCCACGTGTCGAAATTGTAGGCTTCCGGTCGGTAAATAAAGCTGACGATATCCGCATCCTGCTCGATGGCTCCCGATTCGCGCAAGTGCTGCAGCGAAGGCCGCTTTTGTCCGGTCTGCGCCTCGACCCCGCGCGAAAGTTGCGAAAGGGCGATCACCGGGACGTTGAGTTCCTTGGCGACGGCTTTGAGCGTGCGGGAGATGGTCGATATCTCCTGCTCGCGGTTGCCGGGGTTGTTCTTCCCGCCGACGGTCATCAGTTGAAGGTAGTCGATGATCAATATCTTCACGCCTTGGGATACCAGCCGACGCGCCTTGGCCCGAAACTCGAGCAGGGACAAGCCCGGGGTCTCGTCGATGTAGATCGGGGCGCGCTCCAGGTCCTTCACCTTTTGATACAGCACGTCCCATTCGTACTGCTGGAGGCTTCCCTCGCGCAGTTTGTTGGAAGGGATTCCCGTCTCGGAACTGATCATTCGGGTGATCAGCTGCACCGACGACATTTCCAGACTGAACATCGCTACGGGGATCTGGTGGCGGATAGCCATGTTTTTGGCCATCGACACCACGAATGCCGTCTTACCCATACCCGGACGGGCGGCGATGACGATCAGGTCGCTGTTCTGCCAACCGGCGGTGCATTTGTCGATGTCGCGAAAACCGGAAGCCAGACCGCTGATGCCCCCCTCCTGCTTGGAGAGCTCCTCGATGCGCTTGATGGCCTGGTGCACCAGATCGTCGGCCTTTTCGTAAGACTTCTTGATGTTGGTGTTGGTGATGTTGAAGATGCCCGCTTCGGCCTGGTCCAACAAGTCGAACACGTCGGTAGAGTCGTCGTACGACTGGTCGATAATGTGGTTGGACAAGTGGATAAGTTCCCGTTGGAAGTATTTTTGCTGGATGATCCGCGCGTGGAATTCGATGTTGGCGGCCGAGGTTACCCGCTGGGTGAGCTGCACCAGGTAATAGTCCCCGCCTACGGCATCCAACTGGCCTTCGGTGCGCAATCGGTTGCTGACCGTGAGCAGGTCGATAGGTTGGCTGTCGTTGTACAGGTGGACGATGGCGGAGTAAATAGGACGGTGTTCCGGCTGGTAAAATACCTGGTCGTTGTCCTGAAAGATATTCACCACGCGGTCGGCCGAGCGACCGTCTATCATCAACGCCCCCAGGACAGCCTGTTCGAGATCAACGGCTTGGGGCGGCCGCCGACCGGCCGCCAGGGATATCTCCGGGGAAGCCGCAGAAGTCCTGCGGGACGGATTTCTTTTCGCATTTTCCATAAGGGTAAAGCTACGACCTTTTTCGTTTCGCTTTTCGAATCGCCCCCCGTATATTACCAACAATTTTTCCACAACATCCCCCGCCCCTTCTGGGTGTATCCGAAACATCTTCCGGGTGTTTTTCTCCGGGACAGACTTTCACGGGGTTCCCTCCCGGGGTGGTTTTCCTGCGCACGCACTTTCATCCGAACGCCTCCCTTCCCGCCTGCCCATACGGGTCATGCCGGGGCAAAAAAAATACACCCGGAAACCGTTCCGGGTGTACTTCTCTCTCCAAAGGGCGTCATAGACGAAACGAAGGAAATACTGAAGTAAGAATGCCGCCCTTTAATCCATAGTAACTTAAAATCCAGTTGTGTGTGTTGTAAAAAAAATCAAAAAACAAATGTGTTGTTAGTTGTTAGGACCACGGTGCCGGACCATCCGACGCGCCCCTTTCGGGAGTTACCGCGACCCTGTATCTCGTACACCAACACCGCAAATATAGGGATATATTTCACAAAAAAGCAAATCCCCCTGTTTTTTTTACGTTAATATTTTAACAAGTTGTTTTATAGATAAATACCCGTCCGTTTCCCACCCC
>DVLY01000183.1 GCA_018715295.1 Candidatus Merdimorpha stercoravium
AAAATGACGAGACTTCTTTTCCCCCGAAACGCATTTCTGGCGCTCGCCTTTTGCACGGCGCTGGGCGGAGCCGCTCTGCCGGTTTCGGCGCAATCTTCCCTGCGGAGTTATCCCACAGGACTCGGCTACACGACGTATTACGATCAAAGACGCACCCTGTACGCCCTGCTGGGCACCGACCAGGACGACATCGTCATGCTCGGGGACGATTTTGCCGACCGGGGCGTATGGGCCGAATCGTACGGCGACCCCCGGTTGAAAAACCGGGGCGTGGACGGGGACAACCTCTCGGGGCTGGACTACCGCCTGGACGATGTAACTGCCGGAAAGCCGGCAAAGATATTCCTCTCCATCGGCAAACGCGACCTCAATGCCGGCGTGAGCCCTCGCGTGGCCTCCGACCGTCTGGGAGAGATCGTCGCCCGAATCCACCGGGCCTCGGACCGTACCCGGGTGTACATCATCGGCATCCTTCCCGACGTGGCGTCCGACTCGACCGACATAGTCCGCTACCGGGAATACAACCGCCTTTCGTCGCAGATACCCCGCACGCAATACATCGACCTGTGGCCGGCGATGACCGACCGGAAAGGGGCGCTGCGTCCCGAATTCTACTACGGCTCGTCCCTGCGGCTCAACGGCCAGGGCTACAAAACCGCGGTGGAAGCCCTGCAACCCTACCTGGGCGCCAGCGTGCTGGACACCCTTGGGGCTTTCCCGCCGGATTCCCTGCGCGGCTATATACGGGAACGCAATTCGTTCGTACAGTACCTGCCGACTTCCCCGGACGACATCCTGATGATCGGCAACAGCATCACCCAGGGAGGGGAATGGGACGAACTCTTCGACGATCCCCGGGTGAAAAACCGGGGGATCAGTTCCGACGTTACCGACGGCATCCGTGCGCGCCTGCCCAGGATGCTGCGCGGACAGCCCCGGAAGGTATTCCTCATGGCGGGGATCAACGACCTGGGCAATCCTCCTCAAAAAACGCCGGAATACACCCTGAACAATATCCTGGAAACGGTACGCGACATCCATCGCCTTTCGCCCGGCACGCAGGTGTACGTGCAGAGCATTCTGCCGGTCAACCCCACCTTCCCGACCTTCCGCTCGCACACGGTATTCAGCCGGGAGATCGCCGAGATCAACCGCCGCCTGGCCGAAGAAGCCGCCGCCAACGACTATGTGTTCATCGACCTGCACAGCCGTTTTGTCGATGCGGACGGCTACCTGGATCCGCGCTACACCAACGACGGCCTTCACCTCACGGGCGAGGGATACCGCCTGTGGCGCGAATTGCTGATCCCCTACGTGAGAGAAACCAATACGAAATAAGACTATGCTTAGAAACCTTTTGATCTCGATTTTCGCCCTGGCCGGTTGTGCGGCCTTTGCCCAGCCCTACTCCGGGCGCGTGTACCGAGATGTGGACGGCGACGGGACTTTCTCCCGGGGCGACCGACCCATCGCCGGGGTAAAAGTATCGGACGGGATAAACGTAACCCGAACGGACAAGGACGGCGCGTTTACCTTGCCGGGATACGACGATACGCGCTTCATCTTCATCACCGTTCCTTCAGGGTATTCCGCCCTGCATCCGTGGATTCCGGCCGGAAGTGCGCAGAGCTACGATTTTGCCCTCCAACCCAGAAAAGAGGGCGAAGTGATCCGTTTTGCCCAGATCGCCGACAACGAAACCCCCGAATCCTGGCGTTGGGTGCAGGCACTCAAGGACTATGCCCGCAACGAGCACTTGGATTTCATCCTGCATTCGGGCGACATTTGCTACGAACCCGGCATCCGCTTTCACGGCGACAGCGTAACCACCGCTACGATGGGCGTGCCGGTGTACTACACGATGGGCAACCACGACCTGATGAAGAAAGTACCCGTGCCGGAATATCTCTACCAGGAGAATTTCGGCCCGGTGTGGTACAGCTTCGAGGCGGGAAACACCCACTTCATCGTCCTGCCGATGTACATCGGCGACGGGAAACCCACCTACACCGCCGAGCAGAACTACCGCTGGCTCAAGAACGACCTGGCCCATGTGGATCCCGACCAGAACATCGTCGTGGTAACACACTACAACAATACCCTGGGGGAACAGCTCGTCTTCAAGTCCAAGGAGGGGTCGATCCGTTTCAAGGACGACGAGCGCTTCATCGCCCACATCCTCGGGCACTGGCACATCAACCACCAGCGGCTGATCGACGGGCGGATCCGCTACATCGTTACCTCGCCCTCGAACAAGGGTGGCAAGGACCATTCTCCCTCGGCCTTCCGTGTGATCTCCATCGACCGCAAAGGAAATATCTCGTCCGAGAACATCTACTCGTATTCCCGGATGAACATGGCCATCGTCAGTCCTTCGCGCACCGCTCGCGCAGGGGCTCCGCTGCGCATATCGGTCAATGCCTACAACACCGCCGCTTCGGTTCGCCGGGTGGACTACACCGTAACGGACGCCGCCGGGAAAAACTGGGCCAAAGGCACGCTCGCGCCGAACACCGACTGGAATTACAGCACGGACGTCGACCTGTCCAAGGCCCCGCAGGGCGATATGCTCACCCTCAAGGTAACGGCCACCTGCTCCGACGGGACGAGCCGCACCCTGGAACGTCGTTTTGCTTTCGGCACCCTTCCTTCGGTGAACGTCTCGGGGCAGTGGGCGCAGCTGCGAGGCAACGAGATGCACAACGATACGATCGGCACCGACCAGCCGGTACGCGCCCTGCAACTTCTCTGGACGGCCAACGCCGGAGGGAACATCTTCATGACTTCGCCCATCGTCGCGCAGGGGAAAGTGTTCGTTGCTACGATGGACAACAACCTGGCCGGGCGTTCGGCCGTGGTAGCCTTCGATGCCGCTACTGGAGCGAAAGTATGGTCGCATCCTACGGCCAACAGCGTGAAGAACACCATCGTGTATGCCTCGGGAAAAGTCTTTGCGATGGATACCGAAGGGACGGTCTATGCCTTGGATGCCGATACGGGGCAGGTTGTATGGAAAAAAACTCTTGAAGTGGGTCTCCTCCCGGCAGCCGGAGCAGGGCTGGTAGTGCGGGGCGATACCTTGTATGCGGGCGACGGGCAGGGCCTTTCGGCGCTCAACGTGGCCGACGGGGGACGCTACTGGCGCAATACGGACTTTTCACAGGCGACCGGTACGACGGTCAGCATGACCTTGGCGGGAAATACGCTGCTCAGTTCGCAGCAGTGGTCCGCGCTCTACGGGACGGACATCAAGACCGGAAAACTGCGCTGGAGTCTGGGCGGCCCCGACTTGCGGTATCGCGATGGTTCTCCGGCGGTGTACGACGGGATGATCTTCGTGGCCTCCAACCGGAAACTGTACGAGATCACGCCTCAGGGCGACTTCCGCCACTTGCGCCACACGGGACATATCTTCCAGGGGGCTTCCTGCCCGCTGCTGACCGATAGTTTGTTTATCATCGGGACTTCTACCGAGGGACTGCTGGCTTTCGATCGGGAAAATTTCGACCTGCGTTGGCAGCTGCGCACCGATCCGGCTATTTTCTATACCGCCCCTTATTCGTGGCACGAAGCCCGCACGGTCGATGCTTCGGCAGTGCAGGTAGGACAAGACGCGCTGCTCTTCGGGGCTTCGGACGGGCTGTTGCGTTTGGCGCGGATCGACAACGGGGAGGTCTTGTGGCATTACGACTTTGCCACCCCGGTGTTTACCACTCCGGCCGGGGTGGACGGGGTGATCTTCGTGGCCGATTTTGCGGGGAACGTTTACGCATTTGCGCTGTAACCGGCGTATGTCCCCAAGCGAGCAAGGCGCGGTC
>DVLY01000184.1 GCA_018715295.1 Candidatus Merdimorpha stercoravium
GAAAACTTCGTTTTCGTTTGTCTCTGCTCTCGGCTTTCACTATTTTTGTTTTCCCTTGGAGACGCGGACTTTTGCGCCATCCCGGGGTTAAGGATATAGAGAACATATAACAGAAGGAAATACGATGAAACCGATAGACGAAAAAGCGGAAGCGTTTCTCAAACAGTACATCGACACCCCTTCGCCCACCGGATTTGAGTACGGAGGGCTGAAGCGGTGGTTGGACTATACCCGCCCGTATGTAGACCGGCAGTTTACCGATGTGTACGGGACGGCCGTCGGGGTGATCTCGCCCGACAAGCCTTATAAAGTGGTCATCGAAGGCCATGCGGACGAAATATCCTGGTTCGTCAATTACATCTCCCCCGAAGGTCTGCTGTACGTGGTGCGCAACGGAGGCTCCGACCACATGATCGCCCCCTCGAAGATGGTGAACATCCATACCGAGAACAACGGCATCGTACGCGGGGTGTTCGGTTGGCCGGCCATCCATACGCGCCTGCGGGCCGGGATCGCCAAGGAGGAGACCCCCAAGACCGACAACCTGTTCATCGACGTGGGCGCCGACGACCGGGCCGGGGTCGAGCGTCTGGGTATCCAGGTGGGCGACGTGATCACCTATCCCGACGAGCTGACCGTCCTCAACGGCGGCAAATACGTAGGACGGGCGCTGGACAACCGGATGGGCGGTTTTATGATCGCGCAGGTGGCCCGTTTGTTGCGGGAAAACGAAGTCGAGCTGCCGTTCTCCCTCTATCTGGTCAATTCCGTGCAGGAGGAGGTGGGACTCAACGGGGCGCAGATGATCTCCCGTACGATCGCCCCCGACGCGGCCATCGTTACCGACGTAACGCACGATACTTCGACCCCGATGATCGATGCGAAGGTCGAAGGCGACATCAAATGCGGTGCCGGTCCGGTCATTTCCCGTGCTCCGGCCGTTCAGAACAATCTCCGCGCGCTCATCCTGCAGGCGGCCCGCAAGAACGGGATCCCGTACCAGCTGGCGGCGCATTCGCGTTCGACGGGTACCGATACCGATGCGTTCGCTTTCTCGGGCAAGGGCATTGCTTCGGCGCTCATCTCCCTGCCGCTGCGCTACATGCACACCACGGTCGAGATGGTCGCCCGGAAGGACGTGGAAAATACCATCCGCTTGATTTACCAAAGCCTGCTCGAGATACCCTGCGGCGAGGATTTCCGTTATATAAAACTGTAAGGAAGGCATGGAGCAGCTTTACCCGCTGACGTTCGTCCCGGTGTACAAGGAAAAAATCTGGGGCGGCGACAAGATTCGCACGGTGCTGGGCAAGGAATATCCCGGCCTGGCCAATTGCGGGGAAACGTGGGAAGTATCCGGGATCGAAGGCGCGGAGTCGGTCGTAGCCGAAGGAGCGCTGGCAGGGCGGAATCTGCGCGAGATCGTGGCTGCTTACGGAGCGGCGCTGGTCGGCGAGAGGACTTGGGCGAACAGTGGGGCCGATTTTCCGCTGCTGGTCAAGTTCATCAGTGCGCAGGACGATCTGTCCATCCAGGTGCATCCGGACGACGAGGCGGCCCGCCGCGAAGGGCTACTGCGCGGGAAAACCGAGATGTGGTATGTGCTGGACGCCGACCCGGGAGCTTACCTGGTGTCGGGCTTTTCCCGGCCGATCTCCCGGGAGGAATACCTGGAGTATTTCCACTCGGGACGTCTGGAGGAGATCCTGCACCGCGCGCCCGTCCACCGGGGCGATTGTTTTTTCCTGCCGCCGGGACGGGTACACTCCATCGGGCGGGGGATCCTTCTGGCCGAGATCCAGCAGGCAGCCGACGTAACGTACCGCATTTACGATTTCGAACGCCGGGATGCCCAGGGACGTCTGCGCGAACTGCACGTGGAGAAGGCTCTGGAAGCAATGGACTTCTCGGCATCGGGCGACCCGAAAGTGCGTTACACCCTTCGGGAGGACGCCCTTACCCCGCTGGCTGAATGTCCGTATTTCTCCACCGGACTGTTGCATGGCCGTCGGCCTTTGCAGCGGGAGACGGCGGGCGAATTCGTGATCCACACCTGTGTGGGAGGCCGAGGCCGGCTGCGGGATGCGCAGGGCAGGGATGTGGAACTGCGCCCGGGCGTATGCGTGCTCACTCCGGCTTGTCTGGAGCGTGTGGAGATCGTACCGGCGGAGGACATGGGCGTAGAGCTGCTGGAGACGCGGCCGGCGTAATGCCCTGTCGAGGAAGAGGAAAGCAACCGTTTATTCATAATCATTCAACCACTAAAACCTTTGAAACCAAGGGAACTTTCCTTGTTCTTCCGAGTCTTGTGATGCTGGTCGTCGGCATCCTGCAGATCATCCTGTTTTTCAAAATATGGGGCATGACCAACGATGTCAGAGCCTTGAAGAAGAAATTTACGCTTTCCCCCGCATCCCTTTCCACATCGGAGGTCTTCAAGGAGAGCTACAAGGGCAACCCCGAGCTCCCGAACTTTCTCTTCGACGCGGTCTATAAAGATATGGAAGCCGTCTGGAACAATCGCGCGGAATCCGTCTACGACCAGCAGACCCAATGTTGGGTGGAGAATGACGAGGCGTTCATGGCAAAGCGGATCCAAGCGGTAAAAGACCATTACAAAGAGCTCTACGCGCGCGTGAACATTCCTTTCCCGGCGGTGTTCGATGCGATTTCGAGCGCGGGGGACTTTGGAAAGGCTTTCGGTAAATAGGCTTTGCTTTCCTGTCCGGGGCGGGCAGGCGATCGGGCGCAAAAAAGGCGGCAGCCGTATGGCTGCCGCCTTTTTTGCGCCCGATCGCTCCTGCTTACCACAGCGGCGAGGGGTAGATGCCGACTTTGACCATCCGGTCGATGGCCTCGACGACGCCCTGGCGGTCTTCCGGATAGGTAACCCCGTACCATTGTTCTTCGGTGGGGAGCACCTTTACCCGGGAGAGGCCCTTTTGTACCAGTCCGTTCAGTACCGAGGGCAGGTAAAACTCCTTTTTCAACTCCTGGGAGTTCTCCTGCAGGAATTCCCGCAGACCCAGGTCGAAATGCTTCACGGCAGCCGAGGTAAAGCCCATCATGTTCATCGACACGATTTCCTTGCCGCTCAGGGGGTACTCCACTTCGTTTTCCAGATAGACTACTCCGCGGGGCGTGGCGTAGATCTTGGTGCGCTCGGTGATGCTGCGCAGGGTTTGGTCCTCGGGGTTGATCTCGCAGACTCCGCGGGAAACCGTCCCGTTCTCGGACAGGGTGTTGGTCAGTTTGTACCCGACCATCATTTGTTCGGCGAGGCTGCTGTCGTCCAGGTGGCTGAGGTAGTCGGCCATCAGGCGGAAGGAGGAGGGACCGTAAAAGTCGTCGGCGTTGATCACGGCAAAAGGCCCGTCGAGTTCCTGCGAAGCGCACCATACGGCGTGGCCGGTACCCAGGGGTTTTTTCCGTTCGGGGTGCAGGGTGAAGCCTTCGGGGAGTTTGTCCAGTCCCTGAAAGACCGTCCGCACCTCGATGCGGCTGCGGTACTTGTCCGAGATCTTTTCCCGGAAATCCTCGGCGAAGTCTTCCCGAATGACAAAGACGACTTTCCCGAAACCGGCGCGCGCGGCGTCGTATACCGAGTAGTCGATGATCGTTTCTCCGCAAGGGCCGAAGCCTTCCATTTGTTTGAGACCTCCGTAGCGGCTTCCCATTCCGGCGGCCAGTACGAGCAAAGTGGGTTTTTTCTTTTCCGTGGACATGGTGGTGTTGGGTTGTGTGTTGAATGTTAGGATGTTATAGATGATATTCGTAAGAGAATACTTGTTTGAAATCCTCGTCCGAAAGGTAGCAGAATATCTTTCC
>DVLY01000185.1 GCA_018715295.1 Candidatus Merdimorpha stercoravium
AAAGCCCCGTCGGACGATACCCTTGCAGCCCCTTCGACGACGCTCGAAAAGATCGCTCTGTTCAAAAACGAAGAAGTGCCTTCCGACTTTTCGGAACTGGGACGAACGGAAATCATCACCCGCCAGCAAATAGAATCCTGTGCTACCCAGACCCTTGCCGGGGTGCTGTCCCAGGCACTGAACACGTCGGTGCAGAGCAGCGGCCCGATGCAGTCTTTCGGGCAGGTGTACATGCGCGGGGGTAGTGCGGAGGGAGTGCTGATCCTGTTGGACGGGCAGCGGATGAACAGCGTGCTGCGCGAAACCTATACGCTGGACAATATCCCGGTAACCCTCGACATGATCGACCACATCGAGATCCGCACGGGTGCCAACGCCAAACAGTTCGGCGAATACGCCACCAACGGGGTGATCAACATCGTTACCCGTCGGGACATCGAAAACAACGGTATCAGTGTAGGTGGCTTCGGCGGTACCCAGTCCAATTACGGAGGGCATGTGATCGGGACATACAACTACAAACGACTCGATGTGGTGGCCAGTGCAGCCGGGGAGACTTCCTCGTGGGAAGACCAGGAACGCACCGATGTGAAGACCCACCTGCATACGCAGTACAAGCTAACCAAATGGATGAATGTTTTCCTGGACGGGTCGTTCGTGTACAACCATTACAACATGCCGTACATGTTCCAGCGTTCGACCGGGGCGGAAAACATGAATACGTATTACTTCCGGGGAAATTTCGGCTTCGATATGCCGGTAGGCCCCCGTTTCGATCTGTTCGTGAAGTATGCGTACTCCAATTTCAAAGACCAGTACGATCCGTACGGTTACCGCGATACGCCGTTGGACGATCCGTATGCGCATTATCTGCTCGACCAAGTGGTGTACGACCGGGTGCGCAATTCCTCGTTCGATTTCGGAGGTAAATATCGTGCCAAGCGGATCGACGTATTCTTCGGCTTCAATTTCAACTCGGCCCGATTCATGTCCAACGATATTTTGGGCGATTTGCTCAACGGTTGGACGCAGGTGCCGGGGAAACCCTACAACTTCTACAAATACGGCAACGGGATGGATTCCTGGCGTCTGTACTTGGATGTGAGCCTGAAGATGCGCAAGTGGTACGCCAATGCGGGACTTTCGATCAACAATTCGACGGCCTATGAAAACGTAGCGTTCATGTACGGGGGAGAATTCGGATACAATGTATTGGAAGACAAACTGAAGGTTTTCGTCGGCTTCGACCGGGCATTCCGCAACGAGACGTTCTTCGAATTCTATTCCCACAGCGACCTGTTCTGGGGTAACGATTCTCCGGAAAACGAGTTCAACAACCAGTTCAACCTCGGAGTGAAATACCAGAACGATTACAGCAATCTGCTGCTCACCGGTTACTTATCGACTGTCAAGAATGGGATCATTTCTCAGCTCCAGGAAAGCACTGGATATTTCCAGTATGTCAATTATACATCGGAAAATATTTCCGTAATGGGTGTCGAAGGTCGCTACCGGATCGACTTGAACCGCCTTACCTCCGGGGCGGTGCCGGTAACCAACCTGTCCGTGGCCTTTGCCTACAACCACAGCAACCTGGAAGACGAATATTCCAAACTGACCTACAACTACGTCAAGTACAACGGCCAGGCCAGCGCTTCGGTGCGTATCCTGCGCAACCTTTCGCTCGATGTGGACTTCTCCCTGCAACAGCGCGCCGGGGATATCGTAGAGACGATCGGTGCCGATACGACTACCTACAAATGGGCTTCGCTTCTCTCGGCCCGCCTGATGTGGAAGCCGCAGAACGAACGTTATCAGGTCTATGTACAGGGGCGGAATCTGCTGAACCAGAAGTACTATACGGCTTCTTATGTACAGGCTCCGCAGATGTCCATCCTGGCTGGGGTGAAGTACAACTTTTACGTGGGTCGCAGCCGGAAGAACTATCACTATCAGAAATAAACCCTCGGAGGGACGTCGTGTCGAACGTCTCCTTCTGCGTGCAAGCAAAAAGCCCGGGGCCTTTGGCCCCGGGCTTTTTGCTTGCACGCAGAGGAAGGGTCCCCGCACGAGGATTTATCCCAACTTTTGCAACAGGTTGAACGTCTGGGTAGCGATCTCCATCTCTTCGTCGGTGGGGATGACCAGCACCTTGACCCGAGTGTGGGGCGGGTTGATCTCCCGGATACCGTCGCTGGGTGCCGTATTGAGCGCCTGGTCGATCTCGATGCCGAAGAATTCCATCCCCCGGCAAACCTCGCTGCGAAGATAGAACGCATTTTCGCCGATACCGGCCGTGAAGACGATCGCATCGAGCCCGCCCATCGAAGCCGTATAAGCGCCGATGTATTGCTTGATGTGGTAGCAGTACAACTCGAAGGCAAAGCGCGCCCGCTCGTCGTTCTCCTTCAGACCCTGATACACGTCGCGCATGTCGGACGAACCGAAAAGGGCTTTCAGTCCCGACTCCTTGTTGAGGATGCGGGAAACGTCCTCGATGGAGTAGCCCAGTTGTTCCACCATGTAGAAGATCACCGACGGGTCGATGTCGCCCGAGCGGGTCCCCATCACCAGGCCGTTGAGCGGGCCCAGTCCCATCGACGTGTCGATGCAACGGCCGTCCTTCACCGCAGCCACCGAAGCGCCGTTGCCCAGGTGGATGGTGATGATCCGGGAATCTTTCTTGCCCAGGTATTCTATCGCCTTGCCCGAAACGTATTTGTGGCTCGTCCCGTGAAAGCCGTACTTGCGCACCCCATGCTGGGTGTAGAGATCCTCGGGTACCGGATACCGGTAGGCGACGGGCGGCATGGTCTGATGGAAGGCCGTGTCGAATACCGCCACTTGCCGGGCATGGGGGAATACCTCGCGGGCCACCTTGTAGCCTTCGTAGGTCGGAGGATTGTGCAGGGGAGCCAGCGGGTAGAGTTCCTGGATGCGTTTTTCGACCTCCGGGGTGATCAGGCACGTGTCGGTGATATATTCCCCTCCGTGTACCATGCGGTGGCCTACGGCGCGGATCTCGGACGGATCGGCGATCACGCCTACCTGCGGGTCGGTCAGCAGTTCGGCCACACGGCGAAGGCCGGCGGTGTGGTTGGGTATCTCGCACGTTTCCATGTGTTTTTCCATGCCCGCCTCGCGCAGGTATTTGTGGGTGATGCAGCCTTCCTTTTGGCCGATGCGTTCCACCAGGCCGGAAGACAGGGGCCGGCGGGTGTCCATGTCGATCAGCTTGTACTTGATGGACGAGCTGCCGGAGTTTAGAACCAATATTTTCATGCTGTCAAATCTTGTTTTTCTCTGTACGTTCTTTTGCCGGGAGAAGCACATCTCCCCGGCGGGTTATTTGTCTTGTGCCTGGATGGCGGTGATGATGATCGTGTTGAGGATATCGTCCACCGTGCAGCCGCGCGAGAGGTCGTTCACCGGTTTGTTCAGTCCCTGGAGCATCGGGCCGATGGCCAAGGCGCCCGTTTCGCGTTGGACGGCCTTGTAGGTGTTGTTGCCCGTGTTCAGGTCGGGGAAGATGAGCACCGAGGCTTGTCCGGCTACTTTCGAGTCGGGCATCTTGCTGCGTCCTACCTTCATGTCGACGGCCGCGTCGTACTGGATGGGGCCTTCGAGCAGCAGGTCGGGACGGCGTTCGCGGGCGATGGCAGTGGCTTCGCGTACGGTATCCACGTCGGCTCCCTTGCCGGAAGTACCGGACGAGTAGGAGAGCAGCGCCACCTTCGGTTCGATGCCGAAAGCCCGTGCCGTGTCGGCCGACGAGATGGCGATCTCGGCCAGTTGGGCGGCGTCGGGGTTGGGGTTGACGGCGCAGTCGCCGAATACCGATACGCGGTCGGGCAGGCACATGAAGAATACGGACGATACGATCGAGACGTCTTTTTTGGTCTTGATGATCTGGAAGGCGGGCAGGATCGTGTGCGCCGTGGTGTGGGTGGCTCCCGATACCATACCGTCGGCCAGGCCTTTGTAAACCATCATCGTGCCGAAGTACGAGACGTCGGCCACCGTGTCGTGGGCCGCTTCTTCGGTGATGCCTTTGTTTTTCCGCAGTTCGTAGAACGTCTTGGCAAAGTCTTCGTAATACGGGCTGTTTACCGGGTCGATGATGTTCACTTTTTCCGTGTCGATCTCTACGCCGGCGCGCATGGCGGTTTCGAGCACCATTTCACGCGTACCGAGGATGGTCAGGTCCACCAGGTCCATGTTGGCCAGGCGGGCGGCCGCCGTAACGATGCGCTCGTCGTCCCCTTCGGGCAGCACAATGTGGCGGCGCTGGGATTTGGCCATCTTGTAGAGGTTGTACAGGAACATTTTCGGGGTCATGCCGTCCGTTTTGAACGTAATGATCTTTTTTTCGAGCGCTTCGGTGTCGATGGATTCGCGGAATGCGCGGAGCATGGTTTCGATCTTGTCGATGCTCGTGGGGTAGATCCGCGAATTGACCCGGCTCACGGTTACGGCCGTATCGAACGTGTTGCCCTGGACGCTCATCACGGGCATGGCCAGCATGTTGCTGTCGAACAGGCGGATGATTTCCCTATCGGGAAGCAATCCGGCCGAGAGGACTACCCCCGAGATGTTGGGACACGAGGGCGAAAGATTGGCCAGGGCTGCGGCCATCAGGATTTCGCTGCGGTCGCCCGGGACGATGATCAGGGTATTGTTGTGCACCGTCTTGAGGAAGTTCGGGGCTTGCATGGCGCCTACCTGCGAGTCTTCCACCACGTTGGACAAGTAGTCGTGCCCCAGCAGCACGCGAGCGCCCAAAGCGCTGCGGATTTCATCTACCGTGGGGCAGTCCAGACGGTGGTTGGCCGGGATGGCGGCGGTGAGCACGTTGTCGTTTTCGAGCGCCAGGGAGATGTCGTCGCGCAGTTTTTTCAAGTCGCCCGAGGCTTTGTTGGCGATGGCGGCCAGGACTTCGACGTCTCTTTCACGGAATTGCTTGTAGAGCAGACTGATGTTCGAAACCAGTTCTTCGTCCGAGAGGTCGTTCTGGGCTTCGACCAGGATGGTGGGAAGGCCCAGGTTGCGGGGGATTTCGAGGTTGATCTCGAACTCCAGGATGGAGCCTTCGGGGAAAAAGTCGCTGCCGTCCACCAGGATGTAGTCGTAACGCTCTTCCAAAGCCTTGTATTGGGCGATGATGCGGCTGATCACCACGTCCTGTTTGCCTTGGTTGGTCAGGCGTTCGATCTGCGAACGGGAAAAGACAAAGGCTTCCTCGTACTCTTGGTCCAGGTTGAAGTACGAGAGCATGGTTTCGATGTGTTCGTCCCGGGCACCGTTTACCGGATCGGAGATTACGGGACGGAAATAACCCACTTTGCGGGCCATCCCCACCAGGATGTTCATCAACCCGAGCGAAACGGAGGTCTTGCCGCTGCGGGCGTGGGAGGTGGCCACAAATACTGCTTTGTTCATGTCTTATGATTGTTTTATTCGATGCTTCTGCGGTAGGGATGCACAAAGTTAGTCATTCCACCGGGAAATTGTTCTCTCCGGCGGCGGGTTTTCCGGCTCGGGCGACGAGAATATTTTCATAAAAGTTGCTAACGATGTATTAAAAAAAAGCTTGTCTTCATTGCCGTATCTAAAATTTGGATTTAATTTGTACCGGCCGTAGCGGAAGTACGTCCGAGGATTGCCGCAGGGGGATACCCGGTTGGGCAGGGAGTACGGTTATCGTTATGGCGTTGCTCGAGAACGGAAAAACGAATATTCATACTTTTCTCATCTACGATGAAACACACCCTTGCAACAGGCAAAATAGGATCGGTACTGCTGTTACTTTGTTTTCTCTCCTTTTGTGAAAGTGCCTATGCGCAGTTGCGCGAGGAGATCATACGCGGGCGTATCGTAGACTTGTATACCAAAAAACCGGTGCAGAGCGTCCACGTGGTCAATCTGACGACCCTCAAGGCCTCCAATACCGATGAAAACGGTTTCTTTTACCTCGCGGCTGCCCTGGGCGATTCGCTGTACATCTCCTGTGTGGGGTACAGCAACGAAACGGTGCGCGTGTCCGAAAATACGATGAACCGGGAATACACCTCGTATTACATCACTCCGGCGGTGTACGAACTGGGCGATGTGGTCGTACGGGGCAACCACCTCACCGGCATCCTCGAAGTGGATGTGCGTTCGCTCGATCCGGTGGTGTCCGAAAAACCGGTTTCGCTGGCCAACCTGAAGACTTCGGAACAGATCGACAAGTCGGCCGCACGGCGTCTCAATCCGTTCAACCCGGTGGAATTTGTCAATTACTTCTTCTCCAACGACCGGAAGATCAAAAAGATGATCCAGGAAGACGAAGTGGCCACGATGCTTGCCGAACGCTACGACCGCGATTTCCTCAAAAAATCCCTCGGCCTCACCCAGGAACAGATCGACGAACTGCTCATCTATTGCCAGCAGGATCCCAAATGGGTGCTCCATGCTTCGGACCTGGAACTGCTCCAGGTACTGATGAAGTGCAAGGAAGAAATGGACGCCAAAAAAGCCAAGGAATCCGGGGCTTCCCAGGAATGATCATTTTTTGATTTGTCCGCAAAGAGGGGGGGGAGAAATAAAGTAAAAAAGCAAAGCGAATAAAAGCGCCTTTCTTTTGAAAAGAAAGGCGCTTTTTCTTATTTTCGCATATCCCATCATACAACTGCGACATGAAACATTTTCGATGCTTCCTTCTGCTCGCCCTTTTCCTCGGCGCCCTCGGCGCGCAAGCCCAACAGGAGGAACCGGACTACGTCCGGGTACGCGTAGAAACGCATTCCGGTGGCTGGAGAGGGGACATCGGCGAGTTCGGAGTGTTCTACGGCTATCAGCCCATGTTCAAGGACCGGGAAGGGTATTACCACTGCCAGAAAAACCGGGTGTACAACGTCCGCCCCCTGCGCCGCACCAAAGCCACCCGGAGCGGATATTACAGGGTAGACTGTTCCGCGCGCTTCTTCCGGCCGACCCCCCGGCATGACTTCCAGGCAGGCGCTACGGAGAACGACCTCTCCTTCCCGATCGAGTTCCGCGCGTTCGATGTGCAGGAGAATCGTCCGGTCGAGATAAAGATCAGCTTTTTCTTCGATTAGCGATCCGTCCCTGGAAGCATCGCTTCGTTTTCAGTGCTTTGAACAACAATAATTATTTACAGACATGGTATTGAAAAACTTGTTTCTCTCTCTCGCGGCTGCCGCGGGACTGCTCACGCCCCTCTCCGCCCAGGAAACGTCGGACACCCTCCTTTCGGATGGCCGCATTACGCACCTGGACGACCGCTATCCCGATGTGCGCATCACGATAGACGCCCCCCGGAAGATGCACAAAAACCGGCCGACGAAGGTCATTTTCTATGCCCTGCCCAACGGGAACACCATCGAATGGACGGCCGGAAAGCGCATGGAGCAGGGGGACGACTGGCATTACGACATCCAGCACATCGCCGCCCAGACGCGTTTTTTGCGCAAGCAGTGGAAAAAGGACTACAACATCGTAACGGTGTATCTGATGGCGGCCGGGAAAAGTTGGGGAGCCTGGCGCTCGCAGCACGCGGCGGACAAGGCGGAAATCCTTCCGGCCATCGTGGACGACGTGTTGGGAATGTATGCAGCCTATCGCCCCTCGGCCATCCTGTCGAGTCATTCGGGCGGAGGGTATTTTATCTTCGAGTACATCCGCGTGCAGGATCGCATCCCGGAGGCGGTCGAACGGATCGTGTTCCTGGACAGTACTTACGGGTACGAGGATTCGCTCCATGTGGAGAAATTGGCCGACTGGCTCAAGGCGGCTCCGGAGCATCGCCTGTGCGTAACCTCGTACGAGGATGCCACGGTGATCCTCGACGGGAAACACATCGTCAGTGCCTCGGGGGGTACTTGGGGGCGCAGCCTGGCGATGGCTTCGGACCTGGCCGAGCGTTTTCCCCTGCGCCGCAGCGAGACGGACGAATTCATCTTCTACGACGAGCCGAATGACCGCATTTGGTTCAAATTGAAGAAAAACCCCGAAGGGAAAATCTACCACACGGTACTGGTGGAGCGCAACGGCTTTATCGATACGGTGTC
>DVLY01000013.1 GCA_018715295.1 Candidatus Merdimorpha stercoravium
CCCGGCCAGACGCACAAACTGCAGGTGAGGACTTTCCCGGCCGGGGCGGACGAACCTTACACGCTGGTATTCACCAGTTCGAAGCCCGCGGTGGCTACTGTCGACGATCTGGGGACGATAACGGCTATCCAGGACGGCCAGACGGTGATCACGGTGAGCCTGAAAGACCGTCCGGAGGTCAAAGCCGAGTTATCCCTCACGGTAGAGACCATCCGGATCACGGGGGTGGAGTTTACCGAAAAGGTATCGACTCTTTTCATCGGACAGACCTTCTCGGTGTCCACGCGCGTCCTGCCCGAAAATGCAACGGAAAGCGGGGCGGTGGAGTACGTCAGTTCCCAGCCCGAGGTAGCCTCGATCACCCAGACGGGATACATCACGGCTTTGGAAGCCGGCACGACCGTCATCACGGTTACGGTCAAGGAGCATCCGGAGATCAAGGCCGAATTTACCCTGGCGGTAAAACCGCTGTACAAAGCCCCGAAGAATACCCAGTTCCAGAAAGTGGGTTATTTCCCCTCGTACCGCAGCATAACGGCCATGTCGGACGAGTACCTCCAGATGCTGGATGTGGCTTGCTATGCCTTTGCCGAGATGAACGACGACTACACGCTCACGATCCAGCAGCCGGCCAAGTTCCAGCAACTGGTCGATCGGTGCAAGTCGTTGGGTGTGAAGGTGGTGATCTGCTTCTACGGCGGGGGTAGTTCTCACGAGAAGTATGTCAAGATGGTGGCTTCCCCGGAAAACCGTGCCAAGTTCATCGCTTCGCTCAAAAAAATAGTCGAAACCTACGATCTCGACGGGGTGGACAACGACTGGGAGTACCCCAAGACTTCGGACAACTCGCACACGGGCAATACGGCGCTGATGCGCGAGTTGAGTTCCTGGCTGCACGACCCTGCGGTGAACAAACTGCTCACGATGGCCATCACACCCGGAGTGTACGAGGGAGCGGTGTCCAACGGTATCGAAACGGAATGTTTCGACTATGTGGACTGGTTCAATATCATGTGCTACGACTCGTACCTGGGCTGGGCCGACAAGAAACCGGAGGACCTGCCGCTGGAGATGCTGACCATCTCGTACAACTATTGGGTGGTCAAGCGCTCGATGCCCAAGTACAAGTTCGTCGGCGGTATCTCGGTCTATGGCCGGCCTTCCGACAGCCAAAATAATGGAAAGGCATTCACCTATGCCGGTATTCTCGCCCAGGGAGGCGATCCGGACGGCTACAAGGCGCATGTGAGCTCCTCGTCCTATACGGGCGACGTGTACTACAACGGCCGTACCTTCGTTCAGAAGAAAACGCGCTACTGTATCGACCAGGGTGTAGGAGGCATCATGTTCTGGGAAGTCGGGCAGGATGTTTCGGACGACCGTTCGCTGGTCAAGGCAGCTTACGACGAACTGGACGGCTATACCGACCTGCCGTAAACGATGTATTTCTTTACAAAAAAGCCCGGGAATGTGAATTCCCGGTTTTTTTTTCACCGTTCTTTATTTTACTTTTGAACAGTACTAAAAAATTACGGACAATACCCATACGGGCCTTTCGGTGGAAGGGAATCATGTTTTTTGAGGACAACCACGTCCTGTCTCGAACGGTCTGCCGACCGGTCGCAGGCAAAAAGTCGGATCGTTTTTACCACATCATAACAACCACTAAAAACAAACAAGGATGACAAAGCGGCTGTTTTTGTATTTGTTGGGTCTGGCGGCCATTGCAGGGCTGCTGACCTCCTGCGCCAAGGACGAGAAGTTCACCCAAGTATCGTCCCTCTCGTTCTCTGCGGCACCCTCCTCGATGGCTCCCGGCCAGACGCACAAACTGCAGGTAAAGGCTTTCCCGGCCGGGGCGGACGAGCCTTATACCTTGGTATTCGCCAGTTCGAAACCCACGGTAGCCTCCGTCGATGCCCAGGGGACGCTAACCGCTCTCCAGGATGGCCAGACCGTGATCACGGTGAGCCTGAAAGACCGCCCGGAGGTCAAGGCCGAGTTTACCCTGACGGTGGAGACCATCCGGATCACCGGGGTAGAATTTACCCAAAAGGTCGACGCCCTTTACATGGGGGAAACCACGACGATCACCGCGAAGGTTCTCCCTGAAAATGCGACCGAAGCCGGTACGCTGGAGTACACCAGCTCCCGGACCGAGGTAGCGACGATCACCCAGACGGGATACATCACGGCTCTGGAAGCCGGCACGACCGTCATCACCGCTACGGTCAAGGAGCATCCCGAGATCAAGGCCACTTTTACCCTGACGGTAAAACCGCTGTACAAGGCTCCGAAGAATACCCGGTTCCAAAAAGTCGGATACTTCCCCTCGTACCGCGATCTGGCAGCCATGCCCGATGAATTCCTCCAGATGTACACCGTAGCTTGCTATTCTTTTGCCAAACTGAATAAAGACTATACCCTTACGGTAGAAAAACCCGATAAGCTCCGCGAATTTGTCACCCGTTGCAAGTCGCTGGGGATAAAGGTGCTGATATGCTTCGGAGGCGGAGGCAGCGGCGCGGATGGTTCGTATGCGGCCATGGCGGCTTCGCCGGAAAATCGAGCCAAGTTCATCGCTTCGCTTAAATCCATCGTGGAAACGTACGATCTCGATGGCGTGGACAATGACTGGGAGTATCCCCGCACCACGGACGGATCGGACAAAGGCAATACGGCCCTGATGCGTGAGTTGAGTACCTGGCTGCACGATCCGGCAGAGAACAAACTGCTCACGATGGCCATTACCTCCGGAAAATACACGGGAGCTGTAGCCAGCGCCATCGAAACGGAATGCTTCGACTATGTGGACTGGTTTAACGTAATGTGCTACGACAACTACCTGGGTTGGGCCGATATGGATCCCAAGAATCTGGCGTTGGACATGATGAGCATCGGGTACAACTACTGGGTAGGTACCCGGAAGATGCCCAAGTACAAGTTTGTCGGCGGTATTTCCGTGTATGGCCGTCCTTCCGACGAGGAACACAACGGCACGCCGGTCTCCTATGTGGAGATCCTGCGGCAGGGCGGCAAGCCCGACGGTTACAAGGCAGAGGTGTCCACCGCGAAATATACCGGAACGGTTTACTACAACGGTCAGCCTTTTGTCAAGACCAAAACACGCTACTGCATCGACCAGGGTGTCGGCGGGGTGATGTTCTGGGATGCCGGCCAGGATACGCAGGACGACCGTTCGCTTATCAAGGCCGCCTGCGACGAAGCGGGCGATTATACCGACCTGCCGTAAACGGTATGTTTTCTTTACAAAAAGCCCCGGAAATGTGAATTCCGGGGTTTTTTTTCCCTCCGGTTTTGGTTACCTTTGGGCTGTTCCTGAAAAACTACAAGCGATATGAAAAAACTAGGGCTTTTCTTGGCGGCATGCTGGATCGGTATTTCGAGTTGTGCAGCACAGTCGCACGCGGAGTACATAGCTCCGGAAAATACCCAGTTCCGCGTCGTGGGATATGTCCCCGGCTACCGCGATCTGGATGCAGTCCCCGACCGGACGCTCGCCCAACTGGACATCGCCTGCTACGCTTTTGCTACGATCGACTCCACGGGCATCCCCCGGGTGGCCAACGAGAAACAGTTGGCCCGTTTTGTCCGCCGGGCCCATCGTTTGGGCGTGAAGGTAATGCTCAGTTTCAACGGCAAACATGCACGTTTTGCCCAGATGGCTTCCGACGATCGGCAGCGCAAGGCTTTTGTGGACGAAATCTGGCGTTTGGTTCAGAAATACCGCATGGATGGGGTGGACAACGACTGGGAATTTCCCCGTACGACCGACGGCACGGCCGAATCCAACCTCGCGCTGATGAAAGACCTTGCGCGCCTGTGCCGGGGCGGGGAGAAACAATACCTGCTCACCATGGCTGTTACCTCGGGACTGTACCCGGGCAACCGTTCGGATGCCATTTCCGACGAGTTGATCGCGCTGGTGGATTGGCTCAACGTGATGGTGTACGGCAATTTTTCCGAGACACGTCCTTATCAGCAGCATTCCCCGTATTCGATGTTGGAGGCCAGCTACGACTACTGGATCGTCCGCCGGGGGATGGATCCCCGCAAGTTCGTCGCCGGGCTGCCGGTGTACGGTCTGGCGTCCGGGCTCCCCAAGAGGACCTCGTCGGCTTCCTATGCCACGATCCTGCGGCAAAACGGTCCGCAGGCCATGGTTTGCGATTCGGCTCTGGTGGTAAACAGCGTACATACCACGCCTTACTGGGTGTATTACAACGGCCTGCCCACCATCTACCGCAAGGTGGCTTTCTGTGTGGACAAAGGCCTGGGCGGGATCATGTTCTGGGAAGTGAGCCAGGACACGACCGAAGGGGCTTCGCTGGTCAAGGCTGCCTGCGATGCCGCCCGTTTCGAGTGGAAAAACAAGGAAGAATAATATCTCTGTCTCGACGATGAAAAAATGGATTTTCTCTCTCCTGTCCCTGGCGGTTTTCTCGCCCTTGCAGGCGCAGCAGGAGTATAAGGCTCCGGAAAACACGCGCTTTCGGATCATCGGCTACGCTCCGTCCTACCGCAACCTGGACGCCATTCCCGACCGTTCACTCGCCCAGTTGGACATCGCCTGCTACGCCTTCGCCACGATCGATTCTACGGGGATCCCCCGGGTGCGGGACGAAAAACACCTGCGCCGTTTCGTGCGCAAGGCCCGCCGGGCGGGGGTTGAGGTGATGCTCAGCTTCAACGGTCGCCATGCGTACTACGCCCGGATGGTCTCTTCGGCGCAGAGCCGGGAACGGTTCATCGACGCCCTTTGGCATCTGGTAAAGAAATACCGCCTGGCAGGTGTGGACAACGACTGGGAATACCCCTTGGGCAGCGACGGATCGGGACAGGGCAACCTGCTGCTGATGAAGGAACTGGCCGAGAAATGCCGCGAGGGACGTCGGCAGTACTACCTCACGGCCGCCATCACCCCCGGCAAGTATGTGGGCAATGCCACAGCGGGGATTCCCGACGAGTTGTTCGACTACGTGGACTGGTTCAACGTGATGGTGTACGACGACTATTCCGAAACGCGGGAGGGGATGCACCACTCGACCTATGACCTGATGCTGGAGAGCGTCGACTACTGGGTCGGCCAGCGCGGGCTTCCCCTGTCCAAGTTCGTGGTCGGGCTTCCCGCCTACGGGGTGCCGTCGGGCATCCGTCGCAGCGGCAACACGCGCGACTACAACGGCATCATCCGTGCGGGGGGCAGTTGCATGGGCGACGTGGCGATGATCACCAGCACGCAGCATCCCTCGCCTTACCCGGTGTACTACAACGGCATCCGGACCATCCGGGCCAAGACGGCCTATGCCTTGGGCAACGGCCTGGGCGGAGTGATGTTCTGGGAGATCGCCGGCGACCGCCACGACGACCTTTCGCTGGTAGCCGCGGCGTACGATCAGGTCCAGAGCCAAGAAGCCGCTTCTCCGTCGAAAGAGGAAAAACACGGGAAAAGGAAATGAGCACCTCTGGCCTTTCCGCCTCCCCGGAAGAAACGAAGGGGACCTTGCTCGACACCGCCGACCGGCAGGCCGGGTGGATACGCCGCACGTTTATCGACCAGACGCGCCGCCTGGTGGAGCAGGGCTTTCCCGACATCGCTTTTCTGGTCATCGGTCAAGGCATCGAGACGATGGGGGCCTTCCTGGACCGGAAGCCTTTCCGGGCGAAAGGGCAGTCGCGCGAACGCTTTTCCCGCGCCTTGAGCGAACTCTTTCCGCCCCGCTATGCCCAACTCAACGGGCGCGACTTCCTCTACCGCAACCTGCGCTCCAGCCTCACGCATCTGGCTGTGGGCAGCCCGCACCTGTGGCTGGCAGCCGGGGATACTCCCGGGAAACACCTCTGGGTAGAGGACAAGAAGACGACCCTGGTGCTCGAAAGGCTCCTGGAGGATTATTGCGCCGGCTGGGAGACGATCATCGCCCGGCTGACGGACGGGACGCTGCGGGTAAAGCCTTTGGCGGCCTCCGCCGGGGAGTGATGCGGTAACGGGGAGCGCTTTTCGGAGCGCCCGGATGCGGCAACCTCCGGTCATGAGAAGGAATGAGAAGGAAAAAGACCTTAACAAAAAGATACGAACGATAAAATCACCAGAAGAAAAATGAGAACGATCAGACGTTTGTTGGCCGTGGGAGCCTTTCTGTGGCTCGCGCCTCTTGCAGGTCAGACGGCAGCGGAGGATACCATCCGGTACGTGGATGCAGCGGATTTCCCCCGTTTGGGGCAGGTAACGGCCGAAGGCCTGGAGAGTCCCTATGACCGCCTCCCGGCTTACCTGAAGGATTCCATCCGGAAAGAGCTTTGGGACTTGGGCAAAAATTCGGCCGGGATCGCCGTGCGTTTCCGCACGGATTCCAAGAAGATAACCGCCCGCTGGGAAGTGCTGAACAATACCTGGATGAACCACATGACCCCTACCGGGATCAAAGGCCTGGACTTGTATGCCTGGGACGAAGGCCGTTGGATTTTCGTCGGCTCGGGGCGTCCGGGGTATTCCAAGGGAACGTTTACCAGCACGTTCATCTCCAACATGGATGGGCAGATGCGGGAATACATGCTGTACCTCCCGCTGTACGACTGCGCCACCAAGGTCGAGATCGGCGTACTGGGCCGTGCGCGGATCGAACGCCCGGAACTGCTGAGTCCGGTGGAGGAAAAACCGGTGGTGGTTTACGGGACCAGCATCACCCAGGGCGGATGTGCCAACCGTCCGGGGATGGCCTATACTTCGATCCTCTCGCGCCGAATGAACCGCGAGTTCATCAACCTGGGATTTTCCGGGAACGGGCGTCTGGACCCGGAGATCGCGCGGCTGATGGCTCAGGTGGACGCTTCGTGCTACGTGCTGGACAACATGGCCAACTGCACCACGCAGATGCTCGACCGCCTGGAGGAGTTCGTCGGCATCCTGCGGCAGGCGCATCCCGATACGCCGATCGTCCTGCTGGGCAATGCCCACTATACCTACGTGCGTTTCAATACGGTCAGCGCGGGGGAAGTAGCGGAAAAGGATGCCCGTCTGCGGGAATTGTTCCGCCAGATGAGCCGCGAGGATAAAAACCTGTATTACGTCCCTGGAGAAGAGCTTATCGGCCTGGACGACGAGGCGACGGTGGACGGCACGCACTTTACCGACCTGGGATTCGTTCGGATGAGCGACAACCTGTATCCGGTGCTCGAACGCATCCTCCGTCGCCACGCGCGATAACCCCCGGGCATTCGGCTCGGAAAAGAAAAACGCCCCCTGGCGGGTGCCTTTCGCTTTTTAACTATCGGGAAGGCCTGGGAAAGGGGGAGTTTTTCGTATTTTTACTTTTCGTACACACGGGTTCGGGCAGAACCCTGCAAACAGGCCGGCGGTATGATAAAGAACATCCCACAGCAAAAGCTCGCGCAACGCTTTTCCCCCTCGCAGATCCAGCTGATGAACATGCTGGCGATGCCTGCGTTGGTCTTTGAACAGTACCTGGCCAACGAGATCGAGTCCAATCCGGCCCTCGATGCCGACTATACCCCCGAGACATCTTCCGAGGACACTCCTTCGGACGAGGCGGCGGGAGAAAATACGTCGGGGGCAGACGAGGCGGGAGGCGAGGATCGGGACGACTTCGACCTTGCGGACTACATGTACGAGGACGAAGCGCCGGATTACGTACCGACCTCCTCCCAGCGGGACGACCCTCCGCAGAGCGACCGCAATACCTTCATCGCGGCGCAGAGCGCACAGAACACCTTTGTCGAGCACTTGTTGGACCAGCTCCGGATGGAACCCCTCTCCGAAGACCAGATGACCATCGGGCGCTACATCATCGGCAACCTCGATGCCGACGGCTACCTGCGCCGCACCCCGGAGGCCATTGCGGACGATCTGGCATTCTCCGTCGGGGTGAATGTTTCCCCGCAGCAGGTGGAGCAAGTCCTGGAGGTGATCCGAGGCTTCGATCCGCCGGGGGTGGGGGCGCATTCGCTGCAGGACTGCCTGTCGCTTCAGTTGCGGCAGATGGAGGATACGCCCTCCGTACGGCTGGCCCGGCGCATCGTATCGGACTTTTTCCCGGCATTGGGCAAAAAGAACTACGCGCAGATCCAGGAGCGGACGGGATGCTCCCGGGAGGAACTGGCCGGGGCGGTGGAGGAAATCGCGCGGCTCAACCCCAAACCGGGGGGCGCTTATTCGGGGACGGAGGAAGATTCCTCGCTGGAGGTAACGCCGGATTTCGTCATCCGCGTGGAAGACGACCAGGTGGAGGTATCGCTTTGCGAAGCGGACAGTTTGCCGACCCTGCGGGTGTCCCGCCAATATATCGATCTGCTCGGTGGGCTGTCGAGGGTCGCCAAGCCGACCAAGAGCCAGCAGGAGACCGCGGCCTTCGTGCGCAGCAAGATCGATGCGGCGCGTTGGTTTATCGACGCGGTGGCCGGTCGGCGGGCTACCTTGCTTCGCATCATGCAGGCCATCGCCCGGCGGCAGAGGAAATACTTGCTCTCCGGGGATGTGGCCGATATGGTCCCTCTGGGCCTGAAAGACATCGCTTCCGACGTGTCGATGGATATTTCCACCGTGTCGCGGGTGGCTTCGCAGAAGTATGCCGATACGCCGTACGGGGTGATGCGGCTCAAGGATTTTTTCAGTGAAGGTTCGGTCAATCGGGACGGGGAGGATATTTCTACCCGGGAGATCAAGCAGAGCCTCGAGGCACTCGTGCAGGGCGAGGACAAACGCTCGCCCTATACCGACGAACAGCTCACCGCCCTGCTTTCCGAAAAAGGATACAACGTGGCCCGCCGTACGGTGGCCAAATACCGGGAAGCGCTCGGGCTGCCCACCGCCCGTTTGCGCCGACAGGTATAACCGAAGAATGAAAAGATGAAAAAGAACCTCTTTTGGCGGATCGTGTCGCGGGTGTTCCACCCGATGTCGATGCCCCTGTGGTGCGTGGTGCTGTACTACCTGCTCACTCCGCAGTCCTTTGTCCCTTTGGAAGCGATATATACCGCGATCGTGGTGGCCGTGGCTACGGTCGTGATCCCCTTGCCGGTCTTGCTGGTGCTCAAGGTGAGCGGGAAGATCGAGAGCCTGTCCTTGCCCCAGACTTACGAACGGCGGTTGCCGCTGCTGCTGGTGCTACTGTTGCTGGCGGCGGGCGACAGGATTTACCTTTCGGGGCGTGTCTCCCCGGCGGTTTCCCTGGCCATGTACGGGGCGGTGATCTCGCTATTGCTGGCGTATGTGTCGCTGTTTTGGGACAAGGTAAGCCTGCATGCGATGGGCATATCCGCGCTGTTGGTTTTCGTGATGGTGCTGATGTTCCGCTGGGAGGCTCCGCTCTCCTATGCGCTCCCGGTGGTGGCGGCGCTGTGGGTGGTGTACGATCTGGTGGTGATGGCGCGCCTGGAGCTGGGGCGGCACAATGTCCGGCAGATTATTTTGGGGACGTTGTTCGGGGCGCTGCCTCAACTGGTGCTGTTGGGATGGGTGTGGTAAAAACGAATGCGCCTCTGGGTCAGGCGTGCAAAAGCCCGGCCAAAGGCCGGGCTTTTGCACGC
>DVLY01000186.1 GCA_018715295.1 Candidatus Merdimorpha stercoravium
AAATCATTTGCCCTCGGCCTGTTTCTGCCCCATCTGCTGCATGGCGGACAGGTAGAACGACAGGCTGGCCGTACCGTCCATGGTCGGCTCGTTGGTCGAGTAGTCGCCGTAGTCGTCGTGATATACGCACAGGGTAGTCTGGAACGGAGCGTAGACATCTTCCTTGGACAGGCGGATGCCGATGAGCCCGTTGTAGATGGTCGAGTAAACCGGGCCGTCCACCAGCCCACCGGGAGTAGCGGCCAGTTTCTTGCCGCCATCGCGGTACGAGGAGTGCGGGTCTTCCGGATAGTCGCCCCACGAAGGCAGCCCGACGATCATCGAAGTGCCCCAGGGATTGCATCCGAAGAGCCAGTCGCGCAGCGAGGCTTCCATCTGGGCAAATTCGTCGCTGCCGGTGAGCTGCTGATAGAGGCGGCACTGGGTGATGGCAGCTGCAACCAAGTTGTTGGAGCACCAGATAAAGGGCACCCCGTTGAGGAAGGGGTTGGTCTCTCCGCGTTTGAGGATGCCTTCCAAGCCTTTCTTCATGTAGGCGATGACCGTGTCGCGCTCGGCACCCTTGGCATTCTGGGCCAGGAAATAGTGTCCCAGGTTGACGAAGGGATACCACTGGTAGTGGCTGGCCGTATCGGCGCCCATCCACGGGGTAACGGGTTCCATGGCTGCGTATTTGAGCGCCTCCTCGATGTACTCCCCGCCTTGTCCCAGGTAGTCCAGTTGGATGGCGGCCAGTTCCATGTCATCCGCCCAGTTGTCCTCGGCGTAGATGTAGGGGGAAACGACGCTGGCGGTTTGTTGTGCGCCCGGTTTGGTCAAGGCAAACTCGTAGGCTTCCTTGGCCTTGTTGCGGAGTTTGGCGGCGTATTCGGGGTCGAATGCTTGCAGGACCTGTGCGCCCATGGCAAAGGTGGAAGCGAACTTGCCGGCCGTGCTGGATACCCCGGTGGTGTTGTTCATGAATTCGCCGCGCACCTGCGGTTCGCCCGTTACCTGGTAAACGGGGCGTTCCGGACCTTTCCGGCCGTAGCGGGCCGGGTCGTTGGTGGGCAGGCGGAAGCCGATGTGGTCGCGGTCGTCAGCGATCTGGTTGAACATCAAGCCTTTTTTCGGGTTCATCTTCAGTGCCCAGTCGAGCCCCCAGCGAGCTTCGTCGATGATGTCGGGGATCCCGTTGGCACCCGGCATGCCGTTGGCATCGTACTGGTCGCCGAAGGCTTGCGGGTTTTGCTGGTAGGCAAAGAGCATCTGGAAGATGGTGTTGAGCGACGTGGTGGAATACTGCAGATAGTCGGTCGCATCGTGCCATCCGCCTACTACGTCGATGTGCTTGCCCTCCAGGCGCCGGTCGTTGGACCAGGCGATGAATCCGTCGTCGACGTGGCAGGAATCCTGCAGGTAGGGGTTCCAGCCGCAGCGTTGCTGGCGCAGGTAGTTCAGCAGGAAGTCGGCCGTGCCGTCATAGACCTGCGTGCCGATGCGGAAGCAGGGCGATTTTACTCCCCGGGCTTCGAGATAGTAGGTTCCCGGGGTCTGGAAGTCGGAGAAATTCAGCCGTACGGTGTTGTCGAACTGTTCCCAAGGGCCGAAGTTTTCCTCTACCTTGAATTTCTTGACGGTTTTTCCCGTGGCGGAATCTTTCAGGACGAAGGATTTGACTTCGACCGATTTTTTGGCCTGTACGGAATCCAGGATGAGCATGACGGCAATCTTGTCCGATTGGGGCAGGTATCCCAACTGGTTGATACGGATCCAGCCGTTTACGTTCGCTCCGCCGCATCCGGCCAGGAGCAGCACCCCGACCAGCAGCAGGGGAATGGCAAATAATGTTTTCTTCATTAGTTTGTCGTTTTGTGATGTATGTGATAGGTTCTTAATTTTTTACGCGAATCTGTTCCGTGATGGGGACAAACTCGTAGCCTCTGCGCTGGAGTTCGACGATCAGGTCGTCCAGGCGGTCGTAAAATTTGTCCGTGCGGCGCGGATCGACCCCGAAGTGTACCAGCAACAGGAATCCGTTCAGGCCGTCTTTGTGTTCGGCTTCATAGGCCAGGATGCGGTCGTAGATCTGTTGGCTGGAACGGTAATTCGAGGCGTCGGGGGTGGTGTAGTCGGCATTCGACCCGGTGCCCGGGGAGAAATTGACCAGTTGCACGCCCAACTCGTTGGCCCAGGCAGCCGTTTTTGCGTTGTAATACTCGTAGGGAGGGATCATCAGCGGGGCTTTCTTGAGTTTGATGCCGAAGCGGGCCATTTCGCCGTAGTTGTCCATGATGTCCTTGTACACGGCGATCTTGTCTACCAGCAGGCTGTCCCGATCCTCCCAGGCGCACCAGAGCAGGTGCCGGTCGGAATGCGGACCGAGGTAGTGCCCGTCCTTTTTCAGACCCTTGACGATGGATTCGCATTCGGGCATGCGGTAGAAGTTGCCGGTGAAAAAGAAGGCCCCCTTGATCCCGTACTTTTTCAGTGTAGCGCGGATCGTCTGATAACCGTCGATGAATCCGTCCGAGGTAAATACCAGGGAGATCTTTTTTTCCGTGCGGTCGCCGCGTTCGATGGCGCCCTCCACCCAGGTCATCGCTTGCGCGTTGTCCACGTGGAGGACTTGTGCCCACAGCCCCGCGGGCAGCATCATCAGCAGGATGGCGAGTTTTTTCATGTTTCCAGCAGGGTTAGAGTTTGATAAAGATGTTCTTTTTGTACAGGATGCGGGCAATGAGCCAGAACAGCACGATGTAGAAGATGGCGAAGAACAGCGATGCCAGCCGCAGGTCGTCCGTGAACAGTCCGCCCAAGGGGATGAAGATCGTCTTGAAGAGGAATGGCTGCATCGAGATCATACCTCCGTCGTACGGTACTTTGATCAGGGCGAGCGTCTTGGCTACCAAGGCCGAGAGGGCGAAAATGAACAGCGGGTTCATCCCGAAGACCAGCGCAGGATTGGTCCAGCGGTCCTTGTGGCGCACGTCGATCACGTAGATGAGCATCCCCAGCAGGATCGAAGCCCACCCGCAGGAGAACAACACGTAGGAACTGGTCCACAGCGGTTTGTTGATCGGGAACGCGTAGTCCCATCCCAAGGCGACCATCACCCCGAGAGCTCCCCAGAACATCAATTGCTGGCTGGCCAGGAGTTTGTTCTCGTTGCGGGCGATGCACCGTCCGGCCATGTAGCCCAGGATGATGTTCACCATCGAAGGCAAGGTCGAGAGCAGACCTTCGGGGTCGAAGGCCGTCCCGTAACCTTTATATACATGTGCCGTGCCCAAGAGCCACAGGTCGAGCCGCTGGACGGCATTGCCCTCCAGGGCCATGAAATTCTCGCCCGTATAAAATAGGTGTAACACGGCCCAGTATCCCAAGAGGATTACCACGGCGGCTGCCAGGATGTATTTTACTTTTTTCAGCCACAGGATCAGCAGTCCGGTCAGTCCGTAGGCTACGCCGATGCGCGCCAAAACCCCCATGATGCGGATCGTTTCGAGGTTTTTCATCGCGGGGAAGGAGAATTCCATGCCCAGGAACTTATGCGGTACCAGTTCGATGGGGAACGAGAAGAACGGATACCAGGCCAGCAGGAAGCCTACCAGGTAGATCATCACAGCTCGTTTGATCACTTTTTTGCCCAAGCCTCCGGCAAACCGGTGGCCGGCTTTGCTGAAGACGAACCACATCGATGCCCCGACGATAAACATGAAGAAGGGGAATACCAGATCGGTGGGCGTGCAACCGCTCCACGCGGCATGTTTGAGCGGGGGGTAAATCGCCCCCCAGGTGCCGGGGTTGTTCACCATGATCATCGTGGCGACAGTCAGTCCGCGCAGGACGTCGATCGCCTTGATGCGTTCTTTCTTTTCCATTTTTTCCGGATTGAAATAGTTAAGGTTTCCTTTTTCGGTGTCCCGATGACACCTCCGGACAAATTTAGGCTATTTACAGCAAAAAACAGCCCTCGATCGGCAAATACTTCGGCAAAAATCGGCTCGGAGTTTGCCGTTCGGGGAGAAATACGGATATTTTTGACAAAAAATCGTATTTTTGGACGATGGTCGCTCGAAAGCCTCCGGAGAACGATGAAAAACGTATTGATCCTTTCTTCCGATGCCTCCCGTGTAGAGGCTCTGCGGGATATGTTTTCCCAACTGCCCGATTTTGAACTTTCGGGCCAATACAACACGCTGCGCGCTTTGTTGGAGCATCTGCAAGAGCAGCCGGCAGAGGTCGTCTTTCTGGACAGCGAGGTCGCTTTGGCTCCGGGAGTACCGTTGCTCTTGCGGGCGGAGGAGGCCACGACGCCGCTGTTGGTCGTCTTGTCGGGCGACAGCCAGGGAGCCGCGCAGAGTTATGGTGTGCCAGGGGTGGTGGATTACCTGACGATGCCCTGCCCGGGAGAACGTCTGGCCTTCTGCGTGGAGCGGTTGCGCCGTCAACTGGCCTTGTGTCAGGCGTATGAAAACCAGCAGCGTTCCCCGGGAGGGAATGCCCGCGATTTTGTTTTTGTAAAGGTAAACAAGCGGTATATGCGCCTTCCGCTGGAGGAGATCGCCTATGCCGAGAGTGTGAAGGATTATGTAAAGATCGTCTGCGAGAAAAGAAGTCTGCTGGTCTACAACACATTGGCGAATTTTACGGCGGCTCTGCCTCCGGATCGGTTCTTGCGCATACATCGTTCTTATACGGTAGCGGTGGACAAGATCGACTGGATGGACGGCAATTCCGTCGAGGTACTCGGGACACGACTTCCCCTGACCCGGAAGTACCTTTCGGAAGAACAGCGGAAAATTTTGCGTTAAATGTCCTTTTTTATTGTGGAGTTTCATTTTTCCCCCTTTTGAAATGATCTTTTGTACCGACATCTCCCCGAAAGGGAAGATGTATCGGAAACGCGTCCCTTGATGTTTTTTAACAGCGATAAAAATGGGGGTGCAATTCTTTAACATTCGAAACAGGGTGTTTTTTCCTTATTTGAACGTTAATTATTGTGTTTCGTCGAAAAAATGCTTAAAATTTTAATTGCTGCTTGCCCAATGGTGTACTAATTACATTTTAAGATGTATCTTTGTTCAGGCGTATCCTGTGGGGGTTTCATGGTTTCCCTGCGGAAAAGCCGAAAGCATATTTTAACATAAGTGTAACGTAATGAGACTTTTGAAAGGTTTGTTCTCGTTAGTTCTCTCACTTATGTGTCTGGCTCTTGGGGCGCAGATACAGGTGGGCGATACGCTGCGTGTAGCGGTGTTTACCGATACGCACATCTCTCCCGGCACGGCGGCGGATGAGAATCTTTCGCAGGCTATCGAGAGTGTGAATAAATCGGATTATGACTTTGTGATCGTCTCCGGCGACGTGTCCAATGTGGGTTCCGACGCCGAGTTGCAAAACGTATACAACAAACTCAAGGCGCTGCGGGTGCCCTATTTCTTCGTTCCGGGCAACCACGAGACCAACTGGTCGGAAAGCGCTTGCAAGACTATTACGGACCTTTGGAAAAACGACCGCTTCGTCGTCGAGGCGGGTGATTATATATTTATAGGTTATTCGACCGGCCCTTACATGAAGATGGGCGACGGGGCCGTGAAGAAAGAAGACATCATTTGGCTCGACGAGGAACTCTCCAAACGCTACCGTCCGGGCAAGAAGGTGGTGTCGGTGGCGCATTACCCGTTGGGTGAGGGGCTTTCCAATTACAAGGATGTGGTCGATGTTCTCAAGAAATACAATACCATCCTGCATATCAACGGACACCATCATTCGTTCTGGCTCAAGAACTACGACGGTATTCCCGGTTTTATGGCTATCACGATGCTGGGCAAGCCTTCGGACAACGGGGTGTACAATTCGGTCGTCTTTACGCCGGATTCGATCCGTATCGCCAAGCATCAGGAAAAGAACGGATATGCGGAGGAACTCGGTTGGGTCATCCCTCAAAAAGGCGATCTGTCCGCTGTCGGCGAGCCGTTCGAAGGGGTGTACCACGAGCCGATGCACGATGCGGTGAAAGTGCCGTTCTCCTACCAGGATTCCGCGTCCGTTTATACGGGGGTATGTTTCCCCACGAAGCGGACCATTGTATACGGTACGTCGGAAGGCCGCCTGAAATGCGTGGACATCAAGACGAAGAAAGTGCTCTGGCAGACTCCCAAAGGGCCGACCATTTATTCTACGCCTTTCGTAGGGGCCGGGGTGCTCGTTGCGGCTGTCTCGGATGGGGAGGTTGCCGGATACAACCCGAAGAACGGGCAGAAACTCTGGAGTTTCAACATGGGATCGGCTGTGCCGGGCGATGGCGTAGCCGATGAAAAAGGATTTGGATACATCGGCGGCAGTTTCGGCGAATTCGTCAAGTTCGACTGCAAGACGGGCCGCGTGATCTGGAAAAAGAAAATAGGCGACGGCCTGTTCCAGGGCCGTCCTACCATAGCCGGGGATCGGGTATTGGCCGGCTGCTGGGACAAGTACCTCTACTGCATCGATCGGGAAAACGGCGATGTGGTGTGGAAGTGGACCAACGGCAGCTCGCAGAAACTCTATTCGCCCGGCAACGTAGTTCCGGCGGTAAGTCATGGGAAGGTGTTCATCGTAGCGCCTGACAACAGAATGACGGCGATAAATCTTGCCGACGGAAAACAACTTTGGAGAACAAACCTTAATAAAGTACGCGAAGCTCTTTGTCTGTCAAAGGACGGGGAGCGGGTGTACGCCAAAACCATGAATGATGTGCTGGTTTGCGTTTCGACGGCTTCGGATGATTTCGAGCAAGTCTGGGCTTCGGATTGCAAATACGGTTACGAACACACTCCGTGTCCGCCTGCCGAGATGGAGAACGGCCTCGTTTTCCTGACCAACAGACGCGGACAGGTATTTGCGGTGGACGGGATGACCGGCGCCGTAAAATGGACGTTCGATGCGGGTAACTCCGCAGCGAACAAGATAGTGGAAGGTCCCGATGGAAGAGCCTGGATAACTCTGATAGAAGGCCGGATACTGTCTGTCGATCCAAAAGAAATTCTGTAATGGATAATCAACACTTTCCAATCATTTAAGTAAAAACTTACACTAATGAAGCGTTTAATATTATTAGTCTTCTGTCTGTTCTCGGTAGTCTCTTGGGGACAGGCAATCAAGGGAAAGGTCATCGACGCTCAGACGAAGGAGACCATTCCTGGAGCCAATATCGCTGTACCCGGTGTAAAAGGTGTTGGAACATCGACGAACTTCGACGGTGAATTTACCCTCACCCTTCCCGCCGGAAAGACGCAGATTCAGGTGTCTTTCGTGGGGTACAAAACGAAAGTGGTAAACGTTCAGCCGGGAGCAACGGTAACCGTATCGCTCAGCCAGGACGCCGAGATGCTTGACGACGTGGTTGTGGTAGGTTACGACGTGCAGAAGAAGGAGAGTATTTCTTCCTCTGTGGCAACGGTGGACGTAAAGAAAGCAGTGGACAGCCGTCCTGTACCTGACTTGGGACGTGCACTGCAGGGTTCTACCCCGGGACTTTCGATCCGCGTGGCCAACGGTGAGTTGGGTGCTGACCCGACCTTCCGTATCCGTGGTTCGTACACCTCCCTTAACGGTAGTTCCGACCCGCTGATCCTGGTGGACAACGTGCCCATCTCGACCCTGACGCTGCTCAACCCCGATGACGTAGAATCGATCTCCGTGCTGAAGGATGCATCTTCTGCCGCCATCTACGGTTCTCAGGCTGCCAACGGTGTGATCTTGATCAAGACCAAAAACGGTAGCGACATGGCTCAGGGTACCTTCCGCGTATCCTACAGCGGATCGGTCGCATTCCGTATGGCTACCAAGATCCCGAATCTGGCCGGTATCGAGGCTTATCGCTACAAGTACAGCGACTCCGATATGTATCGTAGCGCCAGCCAGCCGGATATGAACAACGTTCACTCGAGCGCCGGTTACGGTTTCTTCATGCTCACCAGCTTCCTGGATCGTGCCGAATACTGGCAGGATACCTACGGCGGCATGAGCACCCTCGAACCGATGGTATACGGTCGTGACTGGGAGCGCACTACCGCCCCGAACTCTTCGACCTACCGCAACTACGGTTATCGTACCTACGACGTGTTCGAGTCTCTGTACAAGGATTGGACTCCGTGGAACAACCACACGGTATCTATCTCCGGAAACACGGGTAAGACCACCTTCAACATCGGTTTGGGTTACCTGCAGCAGGTAGGTTTCCTGGCTATCTCGAAAGATACCTATACCCGTTACAACGTATCGGTAAGCGTAAATTCCGAGATCACCAAATTCTTCACGGCTCGCGCATCGATGCGTTTCTCCAAGAGCGAGAAACTTTATCCGAACAACCAGGACGGTGTCACATACGACGCACTGTGGTACGCCCTGCGTTGGAGTCAGTACATGCCTCAGGGTACTACTTGGAATGGCTATCCGGTACGTGACTCTCGTTCGGAAATCGAGCAGTCCGGTATCATGAGCGATACGAAGCAGAACGTATCGGTGAACTTCGGTGCTACCTTGAAGATCCTCAAGGGATGGACGGCCGACTTCGACCTGACCTATGTATTGGACAACCGTTTCCTCTTCTATCCGGGTTACTGGCGTTCCTATTGCGATACGTGGAATGTCGCTACTCAGCCGGTGTTGGATGGCGGTGGTAACGCTATCTGGCGTAACCGTGATGGTGAAATTGTTCCTGCCGGTACGGAAGGTGCTACGCAGGAATACGGGTGGACGTATCGTACCACCACTACGATGGGTGCCGGAACGGACCGCATCAGCGAACAGTCCCGCCACTCCGACCGCATAGAAATGAATGCAAAGACTACGTATACCAACCGTTTCGGTGATCATGATTTCCGTGTAATGTTGGGTATGAGCACTTCGAGCTATCGCTACTTCCAGAACAATTCGGTCCGTTACGGTCTGATCTATGTGGATCGTCCTTACTTCAACCTGGCAACGGGCGATATGCAGGCTAGCGGTTCGCGCACCTGGCAGTCTCAGGCAAACTACTTCGGCCGTGTGAACTACAGCTGGAAGAACAAACTGCACGCTGAAGCCAGCTTCTCGTACAGCGGTTCGTCCAAGTTCCCGGAGGATCTGCGTTGGAAATTCTTCCCGTCCGGATCTATCGCTTACACGATGTCGGAAGAAAACTTCATGCAGGGCATCCGCGACATCATCTCGTTCTTGAAGTTCCGTGCATCGTACGGTGCGCTGGGTAACCAGAGCGTAAGTTCCAGTATGTATATTGCTACGGTTTCCAAGAGTGTATCGTCGTGGGGCGACTATGGTGGTTCTCAGGCCATGCAGCAGTTCTCCAGCCCGTCGCTGGTTCGTCAGGACGTAACCTGGGAAAAGATTTCTACCTTGTCCTTCGGTGTAGATATGCGCTTCTGGAAGAACAAACTCGGATTGACCTTCGAATGGTTCAACCGCCGTACGACCAACATGTTTACCCCGGATAAGGATAAACCGGCTACCTATGGTGGTACTCCTCCGAAAGGAAACTTCGGTACCATGCGTACCAACGGTATGGAACTCTCCATGGACTTCAACCACCAGTTCAAGAACGGCCTGACGCTGTCGGTAGTAGCCGGCGTATCGGACTCGAGAACTGTGCTGGTGAAATACCTGGATGAACCGACCCATGCTATTTCGTTCCCGGATCGGCATAACTGGGGATCTACCTACTATGATGGCAAGGAAATGGGTGAAATCTGGGGCTATCGTTACGACCGCCTGTATCAGGTGAACGACTTCGAGGAGATCACCGAACTCAACGGTCAGAGTGTTCCGAAAGGCGAGACGGCTGTTTGGTACTACGGTAAGGCATACAAGCTCAAACCCGGTTATACCTGGCAGACGATGGCAACTCCGCGTCCCGGTGCCATCAAGTACAAAGACCTCAATGGTGATGGTGTGATCGACCGCGGTCTGACTACATTGGAAGACCATGGAGACATTGAAAAGATCGGTAACCAACTTCCGCGTTGGGAGTACAGTTTCCGTATCGATCTGGCATGGAAAAACTTCGACCTGGGTATCTTCTTCCAGGGCGTCGGCAAGCGCGACGCTTGGTCCCGCGGCCCGCTGGTATCGCCGGCTCCTGAGCTGGGTAACGGTGCCTCGGCTGAGATCCTGACCAACCTGTGGAGCCCCGAGAAGCCGAACAACTACTGGCCGATCGTTTCCACGATGACGCGTGAACAGTACACCTATTCCAACTGGCAGGTCAACGACCACTACTTGTTGAACATGGCCTACTTGCGTCTGAAGACCCTCACCATCGGATACACCATTCCGGAGCGTCTGACCAAGAAGATCAACATCAACAAATTGCGTGCATACTTCACGGTAGAAAACCTTCTTACCTTCGACAACCTGAAAGTTGATATCGACCCCGAAATCAACACGGGTAACATGTCGGCGGGATCCAACTACGCTATTGGCCAGCTGGGTGTAACCACTCCGCTTCCGAAGTACTATACCCTTGGTCTCCAGCTTACTCTGTAATTTAAATCTATAGCTTATCATGAAAAAGAAATATTTCTTACCGATAGCGCTTATTGCACTCCTGGCAACAGGTTGTACAAAGGAATTTCTGGATAGAAAGCCTTTGGACTCTATAGATGACTCTAACTTCTGGACGACCGAGGCCAACCTTCGCATGCACTCCATCTATTATTACAATACGTATTTCAGAGGATACGGTGCAGGCGACTACAACCCGGTTCTTCCGAACATGTCTTCGTATTTGACCGATATCATCGTCAGCGGCGGCTCGCCGGGTTCACCTGCGAACGGGAACAGCGGTGGAGGCCCTGCAGCAGGTGCAAACAGTTATGGTTCGGCAGCATTGAATGCAGAATCCTGGTCGAGTAACTACATCTGGATTCGTCGTGCCAATACTTTCATTAGCCGCATGGAACGCGACTCGAAAGCTGTTTTCACGGATGAAGTGTACAATCACTGGATGGGTATCGCTCGTTATCTGCGCGCCCAGCGTTACATCGACCTCGTATGGTCTTTTGGTGACGTTCCTTACTTCGATAAGATTCCTACCGAAAATCTCGAGGATCTTTGCATTCCCCGTACGAACCGGTACGATGTTTTGGACAGCGTGATCAAAGACATCGATTTCGCGGTGAACAACTGTCGCGCGGACGATGGCGGCAACAATCTGCTGAACAAGTATTCCATCGCTGCCCTGGGTGCTCGCTGGTTCTACTGGCTGGGTTGCTTCCAGAAGTATGTGCCGGCTGAATATGCTGGTGGCAATACGGAAGCCGCTGCCAAGTATCTGAACAAGGTAGTGGAATGGGCTGGCGTAGTTATGGCTAGCGGCAAGTACCAGATCAATCAAGACTTCCGTTCCCAGTTTGCTTCGGATGATCTCTCGGGCAGCAAGGAAGTGATCCTGGCTCGCTACTACAGCACGTCTCAGACCAAGAATGCGGCTACGTCCTATTTCGGAAACATGTTGGATGGTGCTCGCAGTTTCTCGGCTCACTTTATGCGTAACGTGATCCTGTTCTGGGATGGTACGCTGCAGCCGGAAGAAACAACGGTTCTTGATGAGCAAGGTATTGCTTATGACGATGCTGCCGATAAATACGACAAGTTGTACACGATGATAGACAACGCACTGCTGAAGAACAAGGATTCTCGTTTGGAGGCTATGCTGAAATCTTCCCGCGTCATCTCGTCCACGGCTGATGCCAATACGGGTGCATGGTCGCGTGAGTATATCAGTTCTGGTTCTACGCGTTATATGCCGCGTATTTGCTTCCCGCGTGAGTACGAAGAATACATGAGCGGTGCTGCCTCGACGGTGAACTGGCTGCAGGGTGCTTCGAACACGGTAAATGCCCCGATCATTCGTTACGCACATGTGCTGCTCGACTGGATCTGCGCCAAAGCTGAATTGGCCGATGGTCTGGGTGGTGCTGCCGTTACGCAGGCCGATCTGGATGCTTCGGTTGAGTTGATCCGCGCTCGGCCGGTAGCAACTGGTAAGAACGCTTCGATCCAGCCCAACCGTCTGCCCAAGTTCACATTGGGTGTATATCCGACCGATCCGGAACGCGAATTGGAGAGATTCAATACTCCTGCCAAAGCGCTGATCTGGGAACTGCGTCGTGAACGTACCGTAGAGTTGGCTTACGACTGGGTTCGTAACCGCGACCTGCGTGCTTACGGTCAGCAGCTCAACTATCTCTATCGTTACGACAGCTATCCGGGCCGTTACAATAATGAGCCGGTTCGCGAGATCGATAACTACTTTGGCCAATATGCTGGTGGTAGCCCGGAAAATGGATGGGGCAACAAGGATATGTCTCAGGTAGCATACTTCTCTGGAAACCCTGAGGGTAACCTGCTGCAGTGTGGTGCTTACTTCGACCTCGAGGCTCTGTACGATCGTGCTGTTGCTTCCGCTCAGGCTGCTGCCGCTTCCGGTGATGCTACTGATATCGCTCAGGCCAACGAATGGAAACTGGCATTGGATGCATTCACTGGTAGCTCTCCGGGTCTGTGGATCGTACGTCCGGATGGTGAACAGCGTCTGTTCCCGGATTATAAACTTGCAAAATGGGATACTGGCGACTATTCTTTCTACAAGAAGACCGCTTACACGGATGCTGACTACACGGTGAAAGTGGATGATGCAGAAGCAAGAGCTGTCCTCGAATACATGAAGGGATGGTGGATTACCGGTCGTTCCGACCTGCGTAGCACGGCACAGCAGACTCGTTCCTGGCTGGGATGTATTCCTATCAACCAGATTACCTTCTACAGAGACAATGGGTATGACAATCTTACCCAGAACCCTGGCTATCAGGATTACCTGTAATAGTCGATCGCTCGACTGTTGATTTTAGCCGGCGGCCTGGAAAGGCCGCCGGCTTTTTTTTGTGTTTAGACGGATAAGGAAGGCGGGAAGGGGAGAGGAGATTTCGGAAAGGGCGGTTGGAGGAGTTCCGGATTTTGTGTCGGACGAGGCTGAATTGGGGGGGAGGTTGGGAAGAGACGATGGGGGATCGTTCCTGGCGGAAATGGCAGGTGCAGGGAGGAGAAAAGCAAAAAGGCCTCGCAAGAAGATTGCAAAGCCTTTGATAAGGAAGTACCCGGAGCGGGGGTCGAACCCGCACACCCTTGCGGGCGCTGGATTTTGAGTCCAGTGCGTCTACCGATTCCGCCATCCGGGCTTTGAGCACTGCAAATATAAGCGGCTTTTTTCTTTCGGCAAAACTTTTCCTGGACTGCAGGGGGAAAAAATGAGTGTGCCGACCCTGCGGTCTGGCCAATAATCCTTAAATTAGCGTCGAAAAAACAGAGACTTGTTAAAAATGAAAGAGAAAACATTTTTCGGGCAGCCGATGGGACTTCTTTCCGTCTTTTCCACCGGGATCTGCGAGCGCTTCAGCTTCTATACGATGCGGGCCATGTTGTTCCTGTTCCTTACGGCGGCCTTTGCTACCGGAGGGTTCGGGATGGATCGGGTGGAGGCGATGTCCATCTACGGAATCTACCTCGGGTTGGTCTATGTAACCCCGATCATCGGCGGTATTTTGGCCGACAAATGGCTCGGGCAGAAGATATGCACGTATGTGGGGGCCTTGCTGATGGCTGTGGGGCAACTGTCGCTGGCGATCAGTGCCATGTTTTACGCGCAGGAGGCATTCTCTCCTGAAGTGATGGCGCTCAAGAAGTATCTGCTTTACGCAGGACTGGGGCTGCTGATCATGGGCAATGGCTTTTTCAAGCCCAATGTTACGGCGATGGTCGGGGCGGTGTATCCCGAAAACGATGCCCGCCGCGATGTGGGCTTTACGATCTTTTACATGGGGATCAACATCGGGGCTTTCATCGCTCCGTTCGCTTCGGGATTTTTCGGGGAACAGATCGGTTGGAAGTACGGTTTCCTGGCTTCGGTGGTCGGGATGTTCGTTTGCCTGATCGTCTTTTATGTTTCCCGTACGACTACGGCCGGTATCGGCCTGCCGCCCAAACATCCTCAAGGAGCGATGCAACTCGTGCGCAAGGACTGGTTTACGATCCTGTACTGGACGCTGGGTGTCGTGGCGGTGATCCTGCTGATCGTTTTCCTGCTGATGTATGTGCCGGAGAACATCATGAACGTAGCCTATTGGATCCTGGGATTGGGTGTGGCTGTGTACATCCTTTCCAGCGTGGTAAAAGGGACCAGCGGTGCTACGCAATGGAGCCGTGTGGGGGTGATTTTCGCCCTGGCGGTGTTTAACATCGTCTTCTTCGCGGGTTTCGAGCAGGCCGGGACGACGTTTACCGAATTTGCCAATGTACGCACCGACCGGGGCTTTATCCCGGCTTCGCTGTTCCAGAGCATCAACCCGCTTTTCGTGATCCTTCTCGGCCCTGTATTTTCCCTGCTGTGGACTTTCTTGGACAAGCGGAAAGTCAATCCCAACACGCCGATGAAGTTCGCCATATCGCTTCTTTTGCTCGCCGGGAGCTTTTTCATCATGGCCTATGCCTACAACCTGACTTTGGGACCCGACGGGGAAATCGTCAAGGTATCCGCAGCGTGGTTGCTGGCCGTGTATTGCATCCAGACGTGCGCCGAACTGTGCATGTCGCCCGTAGGACTTTCGATGGTAACCAAACTTTCTCCCGCCGGGATCGTCAATGTGTTGATGGGCTTGTGGATGGGGTCGATCGCTATCGGGAACTTTATGGCCCAGCAAATGGAGAAAGTGGCGCAGGCCATCGCTCCTTCGATGCAGTCGTTCGAGTTTATCGCTTGGCAGTCCCTGGCGGCCGGGGTGCTTTTGATGCT
>DVLY01000187.1 GCA_018715295.1 Candidatus Merdimorpha stercoravium
CCTGGTTCGATTCCTGGGGGTACCACACGAAACGACAAGCGCGGCAACCGTACCGGTTGCCGCGCTTTTGCTTGCAGGCCCCTGCCGCCTGGCGAGAATGGACCGGTTTGTCTCGATCCTTTCCTGAAAAAAACTCGCCGCCAGCACAAGTCCCGCCCAGAAAGTTTCCGGCAAAAAGTCCGTTTTTTCCCCGGCCTTCCCTTTGAGGGGAGGAAAATTAATCGTTACATTTGTTTTCAGGATCGAAAAAACGACAGACGATGAAAATACACGACTACAGCCAGGAAACATCCCTGCTCAGTTCCCACATCGCCCAACTGCGCGATGTAAACCTCCAGAAAGACCGCATGCGCTTCCGCCGCAACCTGGCCCGCGTAGGGGAAATCCTCGGGTACGAACTTTCCAAAACGCTCGCCTACCGGCCGCAGGAGGTAACCACGCCGCTGGGGACAAAATCCTGCGCCGTGCTCCAGGACGAGGTCGTCATCTGCTCGATCCTGCGGGCAGGACTGCCCCTGCACGGGGGGCTGCTCGACTGTTTCGACCAGGCGCAGAACACGTTTATCTCGGCCTACCGTCGCCACCGGGAAGGCAGCCACGATTTCGACATCGTGGTCGAATACCTCGCTTCGCCCTCCCTCGAGGGAAAAGTGCTGATCATCGCCGACCCGATGCTGGCCACCGGATCGTCCATCATGGCGGTCTTCGAAGCGTTGAAAAAATGCGGCACCCCGCGCTGCATCCACATCGTATCGGTGATCGGATCGACTTTCGGGGTGAAGGCCATTGCCGACCATTTCGCTCCGTATCCGGCCGAGCTGTGGATCGCCACGGTGGACGATGCGCTGAACGAAGACAAATACATCGTCCCGGGGCTGGGCGACGCCGGCGATCTGGCTTTCGGGGAAAAACTGTAACCCGACGCCTTCCTCGTGCAAACAAAAAGGGGCGGCCCCCACAGGGCCGCCCCTTTTTGTTTGCACGAGAATGCTGAACCGGATTACCGGGTCGTCGGATCGTAATACGGGAGGTCGTACATCCGGAAGAAATCCTCCGAGAAGCGGGCCCCCCACAGATCGTACCGTTCGAATTGATCGGGCATCTTGCGCAGGAAGCGCTCCCAATCCTTCTTTTCCGGCTGGGACCACACGTTTTCCGCCAAAGCGGACAAGCGCGGGAACAGCGCCATTTCCACCTTGCCCGTGGTGGGGAAATACTCCGTCCACAGGCAAGCCTGCGCACCGATGATGTTGGCAGCCTGCTCCGGGGTCAGTTCGTCGGGGATGATGTTGTAATTGTACACCTTGTCCAAGGGAAGATATCCCTGATGGGTAACTTGCCGTTGATTGCGGGACTGGAGGTTGTTGTAATACGAATAGCCCGAGGGCGTCATGATGACCCGATGGCCGGACTTGGCGGCCGTAATGCCCCCGGAGGTTCCCTGCCAACTCATCACCATCGCATCGGGAGCCAATCCGCCTTCGAGGATCTCGTTCCAGCCGACCGTCGTCTTTCCTTTCTTGGCGATCACATCCCCCACGTAGTGGATGAAATAGCTCTGGAGTTCTTCTTCGTCCTTCAGGTTGTGTTCCTTCATGAACTGCTGAGCCTGTTCGGACTCCTTCCACCATTTTTTGGCGCACTCATCGCCTCCCACATGGATGTACTGCGAGGGGAACAGGTCGCACAACTCCGAGAACACATCGGTCAGGAAGGCGAACACCTCCGGCTTGGGCGCCAACACGTTGTTGAACTTGTTGTAGATCCCCCAGGTCTGAGCCGTCTTGTGCTCCAGGTCCGGCTCGGTGCTGAATTCGGGATGCACGGCCAGTACCGCCATGCAATGCCCCGGGATGTCGATCTCGGGGATAACGGTGATATAGCGTTCGGCGGCATATTCTACGATCTCCTTGGCCTGTTCCTGGGTGTAGTAGCCTCCGTAGGGGCGTTTGCGGTACGTACCGGGATACAAGCCGAGGATTTCCCCTTCGCGGGTAGAGCCTTGGGCAGTGAGTTCCGGGTGGGACTTCATCTCCAGACGCCAAGCCTGGTCATCGGTCAGATGCCAGTGGAAATAATTCATCTTGTGCAAGGCCAGATAGTCGATATAGCGTTTTACGTATTCCACCGGGAAGAAATGCCGGACACAGTCGAAGTGCATGCCCCGGTATTCGAAACGGGGGTAATCGCGGATGGTTACCGCCCCGATGATGGGCAGCACTCCCCCCCGGGTAGGCAGCATCTGGATGAGGCTCTGCATGCCGTAAAACACCCCAGGACCGTCGTTCCCCTCGATACGGATCGCCTCGGGAGTAACCGTGAGGGTATATCCGCCCGAAGTCTCCCCGTTTTTCCGGTCGGAAAAGACGATCAGGTCTTCGCCCGCATCTTTCTTGGCCAGGGCCAAGCGGTATCCGAAATGGCGGTTGAAGTAGTCGATGAAGTACTTGGCCGATTTTTCCGCCTCTTTGTCGGCTGCATACACGCGCGTAGCGCGAGAAATGGTAAACTGCCCCTGCCCGGAGGTCATCTCAACGGGTTCGGGGATGATCGTGGGCAAAGGAGCGTTCTTCTGCTGGGCGGAAACGGCGCCGAAGAGCAGCAAGAAAAGACTGAAAAAGGTCGTTCGCATAATTCTTTAACGTTTTTTGTGGTACAGGTTTTCCGGCATTGCGAGAATACCGCTCGAAAGTTGCAAATATAACCGATAAATCGGTTTTCCCGGCAAATGATTTATCTTTGCCTTGTCGTAAAAAACAAAAAAGCGCCGAAATGTTAGACATCGCCTGCCTGCCGGCCGGAAAGCCCGCGTACCGCACCCGTTGGACATGCCCCTCGAACATCGCCATCGTCAAATACTGGGGCAAGCGGGAAGGCCAGCTCCCGGCCAACCCCTCGGTGAGCCTCACCCTGGAAGCCTGCCGCACGGATACCACACTCGAAGTCTCGCCCCGCGGCGGAGAAGAGAAAGACCGGCCGTACCGGATCGAGGTCCATCTCGACGGGCAGCCGGCACCGGGATTCATCCCCAAGATCGAGCAGTTCTTCGACCGGATCGCCCCCTACGCACCCTATCTGCGCGACTATGCTTTCGTGCTGCACACCTCCAACAGTTTCCCGCACTCCTCGGGCATCGCTTCGTCGGCTTCGGGACTGGGAGCCTTGGCCGCCTGCCTGGTGGATTTTGAAAACGCCTGCTCTGCTCCTTTGACACAGGATAATTTCCTGCGACGGGTATCGTTCTACGCCCGGTTGGGGTCGGGAAGCGCCTCCCGAAGCATTTACCCGGGCATTGTCCTGTGGGGGGAATGCTCCTCGGTACCCGCCTCGTCCGACCTGTACGCCGTGCCGCTCCCCGAGGCGGACATCCACCCCGTATTCCGGGACCTGCGGGACACCGTCCTGCTGATCGAACACGGAGCCAAAAGCGTATCCAGCACCGCCGGACACGCCTTGATGAAAGGGCATCCGTACGCCCCGGCGCGGTTTGCCCAAGCCCGAGAGCACGTGGAACGCCTGCGGGAAATCCTCCGGCGGGGCGACATAGAGGCATTCGGAGCGTTGGCCGAGCGGGAAGCACTGACCCTGCACGCGATGATGATGACCGCCGACCCGTGTTACATCCTGTTCAAACCGGCGACGATTGCCGTGCTGGAAGCCGTATGGCAATATCGGAAAGAGACTCTCGTACCCCTTTACTTCACGCTCGATGCCGGTGCCAACGTACACTTGCTCTACCCGGCCTCGGCCGAAGTGCCCGTTCGGGAATTCATCGCCACTGCCCTCTCTCCCCTGTGCCAAGGGCGAATGATCCACGACCGGGTCGGGACACAAGGGGTCCGAAAAGCCGCCTTGTAAGCTCCACATCCTAAAAGACGGCATATAAAAGCCGCACCCCCTTTCGGAAGCGCGGCAAAAAAATAGAAGAACAATGCTTACATAGGTTTGGGATATTCTGCCAAAAATTCCCGCTTGAAATCCTCCCATAGCGAAAAACTCTCGCGCAACACCGCCTCCAACTCGTCGTA
>DVLY01000014.1 GCA_018715295.1 Candidatus Merdimorpha stercoravium
AACCGTTATTTATAAACGTAATTATTAGACAAAACATACCACCATGGGTAGAGCATTCGAATACCGCAAAGCGACCAAGCTCAAACGCTGGGCCAACATGAGCAAAACTTTCACCCGCATCGGCAAGGAAATCACGATGGCCGTCAAGGAAGCCGGGGACAACCCCCGCAACAACCTGCGCCTTCGCATGGCCATCCAGAATGCCAAAGCGGCCAACATGCCCAAGGACAACATCGAACGCGCCATCAAGAAAGCCACCAGCAAGGAGCAAGCCGACTACAAGGAAGTCATCTACGAAGGATACGCTCCGCACGGCATCGCCGTACTGATCGAAACCGCTACCGACAACCATGTACGCACCGTGGCCAACATCCGCAGCATTTTCAACAAATACGGCGGTTCGCTCGGCACGCAGGGTTCAGTTGACTTCATGTTCGAGCGCAAGTGCTTCATCAAGATCGAAAAACCGGAAATGGACATCGATGAACTGGAGCTCGAACTGATCGACTATGGCGCCGAAGAGGTATTTGCCGACGGCGACGAAGTGATGATCTACGGAGCATTCGCCGATTTTGGTGCACTGACCACTGCTGTAGAAGAACGCGGTCTGAAAGTCGTTACCACCGGATTCGAGCGCGTACCGATGGACCTGAAGGAACTCTCGGACGAAGAAAAAGCCGAGGTAGAGACTGTCCTCGAAAAACTCGAAGAGGACGACGACGTGCAGTACGTCTTTACCAACATGAAGTAAACGGAACTACGTCCTTTTCCCTTTTCCGGGAGAAAACAAGAACAAGCCTTTCCTTCCTTCCCGGGAACGAAAGGTTTTTTTAACACCCAAAAGGATGCCCAACCAAAACATCTCCACTACCCCCGCCTCACACCCCACCGGCGACCGCCTTCCGGTGATGGAACAGTTCTACACCCTGCAAGGCGAAGGGTGCTTCAGCGGCCGTGCCGCCTACTTTATCCGCTTGTCCGGTTGTCCGGTGCATTGCCCCTGGTGCGACGTGAAGGAGAGCTGGACCATCCGTCCCGAGCAATACCGCACCCTCGAAACGATCCTGGAGGAAATCCCCGCCCAAGCCCGCCTGGCCGTGATCACCGGCGGCGAACCGCTGCTGCACCCGTTGGACGGCCTTACCCAAGCCCTGCACCGCCGCGGACTGCGCACCCACCTGGAGACTTCCGCCACCCGGGAACTTTCCGGACAATGGGACTGGATCTGCGTATCCCCCAAAACAGCCTTGCTACCGCTGGATTCGGTGTTGCACCAGGCCGACGAACTGAAAACCGTCATCTGCTCCCGGGAAGATCTCGAACGCGCCGAACACTACGCCACGCATACCAAAGAGAGCTGCCAACTGTTGCTCCAGCCCGAATGGAGCCGGCGGGACGAAGTGCTTCCCCTGCTGGTAGCCTACGTCAAACGGCATCCTCGCTGGGGACTTTCCCTGCAAACGCACAAGTACATCGACATCCCCTGACAAAACTTTATGGAAGGATAGCTCCTGGGGAGGCGTTCCTTCTATTCACAAAAATTCGGGAAAGCCGATACCGGGATCCTTCTGCCGCGGGCAACGCCACCGCCCCGGGCGGCGCAGCGGACGTGGGAGAAAACGAAGTTTTAGGAAGGACTCAACCTATGGAGGAGAGATCGTATTTTAACGCTGCACAAAAGCCATTCTACATTTCTCTCAAAATTATCCGGCGGCAAGGCTCTCCAGCCCCGTAGCACAAAACCATCCTGTCTCCCCGCAAAACGCGGAAAGTTTTGATTGTCTTATTGAGAAATGGTTGGAAGGCTCGCTGCCTGCTTTCAAAGGGGAAAACGGCCTAAAAACCCTCTGCTGATCCTACCCTGCTCTCAAAAGGGCTCGGGAGGGTTATTCTTCTTCTTTTCCCTCCTCTTTTTCTACGATCTCGGCCAGAACGGTTTCGCCACCGCGCACCTTTTCCCCCAACGACACGCACACCTTGAAATCCAGGGGGACGAACACATCGAGCCGTGAACCGAACTTGATAAAGCCCGAGTCGGCCCCGCGCCCTACATGCTGCCCGACGGTGGCATAATTGACGATCCGGCGCGCCATTGCCCCCGCCACTTGCCGGTAAAGGATCCGGCCGAGGGTGGCATTGCGGATCACGACGGTCGTCCGTTCGTTTTCCAAAGAAGATTTCGGACTCCAGGCTACGCGTTTCTTGCCGGGATGGTACTGCGAGTATTCCACCACCCCACTGACGGGATAGCGCGTTACGTGTACATTGGCCGGGGACATGAACACCGAGATCTGCCGCATGGGAGCGTGGAAATACTCGGGTTCGGTTACCGCCTCGATCACCACCACTTTACCGTCCACTCCGGAAAACACCTGGGTGTCTTTCGGCTGCACGGCATAGCGGCGCGGATTGCGGAAAAACGTAGAGATAAGCACATACGCTACCGAAGTTACGCCCAGCAGCAAACCGAAAACCACCTGGGAATCCACGTACTGGAATGCAATGACATTGATCAGCACCATCACGGCAAAGAGCGTGAGCAGGATCTTTTTTCCTTCCTTGTGGATCTTCAGGCGCATGACGTTACGACAAATAAAGGAACGCGTACACAAACGGCACGCTCATGATAAAACTGTCCAGACGGTCCAGCATCCCGCCGTGTCCCGGCATGATGCGTCCCGAATCCTTCACCCCGGCCATGCGTTTGAACATGGACTCGACCAAATCGCCTACCACGCCCATCACGCAAACGATCGTTGCTACAACCATCCACTGAGTCAAAGTCAAGGCCTGGGGGAACACCCGGGAAAGCACGTATCCCCCCGCCAGGGTAAACACCACCCCGCCCACGAACCCTTCGAGGGTCTTCTTCGGCGAAACGCGCTCCATCAACTTGTGCCGCCCCATCGAGATACCGCACAGGTAGGCAAAGGTATCGCACACCCAGGTGAGGATAAACAACCCGAGCGGCAAACGGTAGTCGTACATCGGCACTGCTCCGGAGTAAGGGATCAGCAGCGCCAGCACGAAGGGCATCGTGATGTAAACGAAGATCAGAAACGCCCGTCCCAGATCGGCCACCGCATTGTCCTTGGCCCGCAAGAGTTCCACCAGGAACAGCAAAAACAGCAGCGGAAGCAGCAGTACGTCCCACCGCGCCTCGAATCCCCGGAGGGGCAAATATTCCGTCGAGAAAGCCACCGAAAGCAGCAGCAACACATGGATCACGACCAGCGACACCTGAAGGCTTCTGCTGCGCAGGGAGAGCAAACGGATAAACTCGGCGATGCACACCCCCGAAGCCAAAGCCATGAACACGAAATACGGAGTAGCTCCTCCCACGGTACATCCGACCAGCAGGGCCACATAAACCGCCCCTACAGCCGTTCTCACGGGCAGGGAAGCTGCCACGAATTTTTGTTTGATTTGTTTGATATCCTTTTTCGGAGCGTCCAAAGCGTCAAGTGTTCTTCGCAACATGCAAAGATAGGAAAAGCCGAGCGCAGCGACAAATCGAAAACAACGTTTTCGCATTTGACCAGGCCGAAGCGCATCCTGTCTTATGGAAAGACAGTGAAAGCCGAGCGCAAAACCGTAGGGGAAAACGAAGTTTTGGAAAGGCGATGCCGGACCCTCCCGCTTTGAGCAAGCCATGATTCCCTTGGCGCGCAGCGATAAAGGAAATGTACAAGTTTTTACCACCGCACGTGGCAAAAGGGCCCCGCCGTCCTGTTCAAAAAATCGTGGGACCGGGGCATTCGCCCCGGTCCCACGATTTTTGATTTTCTCTTCCGATGAAGCGGCCAGCAGAAAGAAGCGATAAACAGGATAATATCTCGCCCCTCTCTGCCCTTCTACCCGGCCGGTTCCTGCTCCTTACGAAGGCTGCCCGCCCGAAGGCGCTGAAGGGGAAGCCGACGAGGAACCCTCCGCCGGGCGGTCGGCCTGAGAGTCCGGTGCATCGGAAGCCGAAGGAGTTTCCCCGTCGCCCGTTTCCTCCGCTTCGCCTGCCTGGGGAGCGGACGAGGCTGTTTCCTGTCCGGGAGCGGATGTCTGACCGTCCTCCACGTCCGGGAAGGGGCGCGGGCCGAAGATTTCGATAAGGTCTTCCTTGAAGATCACCTCCCGCTCCAAGAGCATTTCCGCCAGGCGGGTCAGCTTGTCGCGGTTGTCGGAAAGGATCTTCAGGGCGCGCTGGTACTGTTCCTCGACGATCTTCGAGATTTCCTCGTCGATGATCTGCGCCGTCTTTTCGCTGTACGGTTTGGTAAATCCGTAGTCGCGCTGGCCGGTGGAGTCGTAGTAGGTGATGTTGCCTATCTTTTCGTTCAGCCCATAGACGGTGACCATCGCCGTAGCTTGACGGCTGACCTTTTCCAGGTCGGACAGCGCACCGGTAGATATTTTCCCGAAGACGATCTGTTCGGAAGCCCGCCCGCCGAGGGTCGCGCACATCTCGTCCTTGATCTGGTCGGCGGTAGTCAGCTGCCGTTCCTCGGGCAGATACCAAGCCGCCCCGAGGGACTGTCCGCGCGGCACGATGGTAACCTTGACCAGCGGCGCGGCATAGCGGGTGAGCCAACTTACCGTCGCGTGTCCCGCCTCGTGGAAGGCAATGGCGCGCTTTTCCTCCGGCGAGATAATCCGCGAGCGTTTCTCCAACCCGCCGATGATACGGTCCACGGCCGAAAGGAAGTCCTCGCGATCGACGGCATCCTTGTTGCGGCGGGCGGCGATCAGCGCGGCTTCGTTGCATACGTTGGCGATGTCCGCTCCGGAAAATCCCGGCGTCTGCCGTGCCAGGAACTTGATATCCAGCCCGGGAGCCAGTTTGAGCGGTTTGAGGTGGACCTTGAAGATCTCCTCACGCTCGTTCAAATCCGGCAGGTCGACGTAGATCTGACGGTCGAAACGCCCGGCGCGCAAGAGCGCCTTGTCCAGGATGTCGGCGCGGTTGGTGGCGGCCAGCACGATGACGTTGGTATCGGTCTGGAAACCGTCCATCTCGGTGAGGAGTTGGTTGAGGGTATTTTCCCGCTCGTCGTTCGAGCCGGTTACCGCATTCTTGCCACGGGCACGCCCGATGGCGTCGATCTCGTCGATGAAAATGATGGACGGCGACTTTTCCTTGGCCTGCTTGAACAGATCGCGCACGCGGGAAGCCCCCACCCCGACGAACATCTCGACGAAGTCCGAACCCGAAAGGGAGAAGAACGGCACGCCCGCTTCCCCGGCGATCGCCTTGGCCAGAAGGGTCTTACCCGTCCCGGGAGGGCCTACCAGCAGCGCGCCTTTGGGGATCTTTCCCCCCAAGCGGGTGTACTTGGAGGGTTCGCGCAGGAAATTGACGATCTCCTGCAATTCTTCCTTGGCCCCTTCCAGTCCGGCTACATTCTCGAAGGTAACCCGGATCCGGTCGTTCTCGTCGAACACCCGGGCTTTGCTCTTGCCGATGTTGAATATCTGGTTGCCGCCGCCTCCGCCACCTCCGGCCATACGGCGGAACATCCAGACGAAGAACACGATCATCAGAATCATCGGAAGCCACGAGAGCAGGTCGCCCCAGAGCGTATTGGGTTTTTCCATCCGCAGCGGGATGTTGAGCCCGTTGGCATTGGATACCTCATTGAAGGTTTTCTCGAAATTGGCCGCATCGACGAACCGCACCACGAACTGCGGGCCGGCGGGAGCGCCCTTCCCGTAAGCCTTGGGCAGATCCTTGTACTTGTCGGATTTCAGCGCCTCGGCAGTCAGGTAGATGTTGGCGACTTCCTTGTTGTAGATCACCACCTCCTTCACCTCGCCCGAGGGAAGCACCGTGTCGAAAAATTCGTTCCACGTGATGTCCTTGGGACGGGACTGGTCGCTGTAAAAATATTCGATCCCGAAGATCACTACGATGATCAGGGCCGAAATCCACCAGAATCCCAGCGGGGAGCGCCCTGCGGGAGAAATATTGCCGGTCGGTTTTTTTTGTTCCATGTTTGTTTTTTTCCGGGTTCAGGTTGAGAAAAAAGCGAAAAGAAAAAGGGCGGGAAGAAGGCTGTCAGGCCTGCTCTTCGATCCGGGTAACCTTGGCGTCGCCCCAGAGGGATTCCAGGTCGTAGAACTGGCGGGTAGCCTCCTGGAAGACGTGTACCACGATGTCCGCATAGTCCATCAGCACCCACTGGGCATTGTCGGCGCCCTCCACATGCCAGGGGCGTTCGCCCGTAGTACGGGACACCTGCTTTTCGACCTGTCCGGCGATGGAATGCACGTGCGTGGAGGAATTGCCGGTACATACCACGAAATAGCTGCACACGGCCGATTCGATCCCGCGCAGATCCATCAGGACGATATCGCGCGCCTTGATCTGGGAGAGTTCATGCAGGATAGCGGAAAGCAAAGTGTCGGTGGATACTGTTTTTTTTGTCATGCAAATTGATTAGTTTTGACGGTTGGCAAATGTAATGAAAAAAAGCGTTACAGGCGTCATCTTCACAAAACATTATGAGAATGGATAGCGACTTGCAATACAAGGTCTTGCAGCATCCGATGCTGGCCTCGACCAATACCCATCTGATCAACCTGCTGGCCTCGGGCGAACCGCTCGAGGAGTTTACCGTCGTGCTGACCGACGAACAGACCTCCGGACGGGGACAGGGCACCAACCGGTGGAGCAGTCAGGGAGGGAAAAACCTGACCTTCAGCACATTGTTTCTCCCCGATCTGGACGCGCGGGAACACTTCTTCCTCAACATGTGCGTTTCGCTGGGCATCCGCGACACGGTCGAAAAATACACCGACGGAGTGCAGGTAAAGTGGCCCAACGATATCTACGTGGGAGAGGACAAGATTTGCGGCATCCTGATCGAGAGTTCCATCAAGGGCGGACGCATCACCCGCTGCGTAGCAGGCATCGGACTGAACGTCAACCAGGAGGAATTCGAAAGTTGGATTCCCAACCCGACATCCATCCGCAACGTAACGGGCGAAGAAACCGACCTGACTCAACTACTGGACGAAACGATGCGCAACCTCTACAAGTACTACACCCTGTTGAAGCAAGGGCTCCGCGAGGAGATCAAACAGGAATACCTGGCCCACATGTGGCGCAAGGACCTCGAGGCCGACTACCAGGACGCCAATGGACGTTTCACGGGCATCATCCGGGGTTGCGACGACATGGGCCGCTTGCAGATAGAGCGTCCCGACGGAAGCGTCTCCTGCTACGCTTTCCGCGAGGTGTCGTTTATCCTCTGACGTTTTTCGTCTTCCCCATCGGGTGCGTTGAGGCGGGCAG
>DVLY01000015.1 GCA_018715295.1 Candidatus Merdimorpha stercoravium
GAAAGCCCCGCGCCTTTTGCTTGCCCCCGCGCCCCGCGAAGAGTGAGAGGGGAATTGCACGCGTTCGTTTATTCTTTCACGCGCTCCAGGTAGTTGCCCGAAGCGGTGTCGATGCGAACCTTGTCCCCCTCGTTGATAAAGAGGGGCACTTTTACGTTGGCGCCGGTTTCTACCGTAGCGGGTTTGAGCGTGTTGGTAGCCGTATCGCCCTTGATGCCCGGTTCGGTGAACGTAACGGTGAGCACGACGTTGGGAGCCAGTTCGCAGGCCATCGGCAGGTGGTCTTCGGCATTGTAGAGGATGTCCACGATATCGCCGTCGCGCAGGAACTGCGGAGCATTGATCATCTCCTTCTGCAGGGTGAGCTGGTCGTAATCTTCCTGGTTCATGAAGTGGTAGTCGTTGCCCTCGTTGTAAAGGAACTGATACTTGCGGTTCTCGATACGGATGGGTTCGATCTTGTGCCCGGCCGGGAAGGTGTTTTCCAGCGTGCGGCCGGTGGAAAGGCTTTTGAGTTTGGTGCGGACGAAAGCAGGGCCCTTGCCCGGTTTTACGTGCTGGAATTCCACTACCTTGAAGATATCGGAATTCAGGCGGATGCAGATACCGTTTTTAATGTCGTTGGTCGTTGCCATATCTTTTGGATGTTTCTATGATGAATCGGTATGAGTGATAAAGTTCTGTTTATTCTTCTTCGGCGTCCGGATCGGTGCACCCGGCGTATCCGCGCATGATGCCGCGCTGCGATTGGCGGACGAAACGGACGATCTCGTCCCGTTCTTTGGACGGCGGGAGGGTCTGTTCGATGATGTCCAGAGCCTGGGAAATGTTGTGCCCGCTCTGGTAAAGCACGCGGTAGACGTTGCGGATATCCTCGACCTTCTCGCTGGTAAAGCCCCGGCGGTGCAGCCCGATGGAATTCACCCCTACGTATGAAATGGGTTCTTTGGCAGCCTTGGCATAGGGAGGCACGTCCTTGCGGATCAGAGTCCCTCCGGCGATCATCGCATGGGCGCCGATCTTGGTGAACTGGTGCGTGCCGGCCAAGCCCCCGATGATGGCATAGTCGTCCACCTGGCAGTGCCCCGTCAAGCCGACGTAGTTGGCCAGGATGACATGATTGCCCAGGATGCAGTCGTGGGCCACATGGACATACGCCATCAGCAGGCAATCGTCGCCCACGCGGGTCGTCCCGGCAGCCTGGGTTCCCCGGCTGACGGTAACCCCTTCGTGGATCGTGGTGCGGTCGCCGATCACGCAGGTGGTCTTTTCCCCCCGGTATTTCAAATCCTGCGGTACGCTGGAGATGACGGCCCCGGGGAAAATGCGGCAATCCTTGCCGATGCGGGCACCGTCCATGATCGTAACGTTCGGGCCGATCCACGTGCCGCTGCCGATTTCCACGTCGGCGGCAATGGTGGTGAACGGTTCGATGATCACATCGTCCGCAATGCGGGCGTCGGGATGGATGTATACGAGTGATTTGGGATCCATACGGGTTGGGTTTTATTTGGCCTTGTCTTTTCGGGTGATCAGCGCCATCAGGTCGGCTTCGCAGACCAGACGGTTGCCTACGAAAGCCCGGCCTTCCATGTGGCAGATGCCCCGACGGATGGGTTCCTTGAGTTTCAGACTGAAGATCAACGTGTCGCCCGGGTGTACCTGGTATTTGAATTTGGCATTGTCGATCTTCATGAAATAAGTCAGGTAGTTCTCCGGATCATCGACCGCGTTGAGCGCCAGGATACCACCGCACTGTGCCATGGCCTCGATCTGCAGCACGCCGGGCATCACCGGGGCGCCGGGGAAGTGTCCCACGAAAAACGGTTCGTTCATCGTAACGTTCTTCAGTCCCACCACGTGTTCCTCGGAAAGTTCCAGGATCTTGTCCACCAGGAGGAACGGCGGGCGGTGCGGAAGCACGCGGATGATGGCATTGATGTCCATCAGCGGCTCGCGGTTCAGGTCGATCTTGGGCATCGGATTGCGCTCCTGTGCGTGGATCGTCTGGGCGAGTTTTCGGGCGAACTGCGTATTGGCCGCGTGTCCCGGCTTGGTAGCGATGATACGTCCCCGCAGGCGGCGTCCTACCAGAGCCAGGTCGCCGGCCAAGTCCAGCAGTTTGTGCCGGGCCGCTTCGTTGGGATAGAGCAGGGATAGGTTGTCCAGCACCCCGTCGGCGTTTACCGTGATGTCTTCGCGGTGGAACAGTTCTTTCAAGTGCGCCAGCGTATCGTCCGATATTTTTTTGTCCACGTAGACGATGGCATTGGACAGGTCGCCGCCCTTGATGAGTCCGGCCTTGATCATGCCTTCGATTTCGTCCAAGAAACAGAACGTGCGGCACGGAGCGATCTCGGTGGCGAAGTCCGTATTTTCATTCCACGAGGCATTTTGCGTGTTCAGCACCCGGGAGCCGAAGTCCACCATGACCTGCATGGCCGGGTGTTCCGACGGCATGGCGATCAGTTCGCTGCCCGTTTCAGGGTCGTGGTAGGTGATGATCTCGTCGATCTCGTAGTACACCCGGTCGGCATCCTGTTCCACTACGCCGGCTTGGGCGATGGCCTCCATGAAGTACCGGGCCGACCCGTCCATGATGGGGGGTTCGGGCCCGTCCAGTTCGATGATAACGTTGTCCAGATCGGCTCCCCAGAGAGCCGCCAGGATGTGTTCGGTGGTATGTATCTTGACGCCTTTCTTTTCCAGGACAGTCCCTCGCGAGGTTTGCGAGACCAGACTGGCATCGGCTTCCACTACCGGAGCACCTTCGAGGTCTTTCCTGACAAATATCAAACCGGTGCCCGGTGCAGCCGGTAGGAGAGTCATCGTGACTTTCTTGCCTGTATGCAGGCCGATGCCTGAAAGGGTGGCTTGCGCGGCCAGGGTCTTTTGTTTTTGGCTCATTTTTTTTCGAAAAAACGGGCCTTGGGAGGCCCTTATGATCACTTATTTGTTTTCTTTTTCCAGTTTTTTGTTTATCTGTTCGATCTGGTGCGCTAATTTAGGCAGTTTCCGGAAAACGACATAGCTTTTTACGTATTCCTTGTGATCGAACGAAGGAGCACCCATCACGGTAGCTCCCGGCGCGATGTCTGCGATGACGCCCGACTGTGCAGCGATCGTCGTTCTGTCTCCGATGTGCAGATGTCCGGCAATGCCCACCTGCCCGCCGATGATGCAGCCCGCCCCGATCTTGGACGAACCCGCCACGCCCGTTTGCGCGGCGATGCCCGTGTTCTGGCCGATCTCTACATTGTGCGCGATCTGGATCAGGTTGTCCAGTTTGGACCCTTTGCGGATCACGGTCGAACCTATCGTCGAGCGGTCCACCGTCGTATTGGCGCCGATCTCCACGTCGTCTTCCAGTACGACGTTGCCCGTCTGGGGGATCTTCTTGTACGAGCCGTCCGCTTGGGGGGCAAACCCGAATCCGTCCGCGCCCAGCACCGCACCCGCATGGACGATGCAATCGGCCCCGATGTGCGTATCACGGTAGATGCGGGCTCCGGCGTAAATCACCGTCCCGCGTCCGATCTTCACATGGTCGCCGATATAGACCTGGGGGTATATCTTCACATCATCGCCCAGGACGACCCCTTCGCCGATGTAGGAAAAAGCGCCCAGATAGACGTTTTGTCCCATCTTCAGGTCGGGAGCCTGGAACGAAGGCTGTTCGATGCCGTTTTTGAGCGATTTGAGATAATTCTCGTAAAATTCCAGCAGGGTGGTGAACGACGTGTAAGGGTCTTCCACCCGGATCATCGTAGCCGGGACGGGTGCCGAAGGCACGAAGTCTTTCGAAACGATGACCACCGAAGCGCCTGTGGTGTAGATGTAATGGGTGTACTTCGGGTTGGCCAGGAAGGTGATGGAACCTTCGGTAGCCTCCTCGATCTTGGCCAGACGGTCCACGCAGACCGTGGCGTCTCCTTCGATGGTACCTTGAAGGATTTCGCCGATTTGTGATGCCGCAAATTTCATTGCCGCAAATTTAAGAAAAAATACGATGCGAACAGGTAAAAAACCGCCGGAAGCTTGTCTTGTTTTTCCATTGCCTTGGCCGGAAAGTACGAGAGAGGGGCGGCAGGTTTGTCCGGAGGACGGTGCTGCGTTTTTTGCAGAGAAAAAGCTGCTTTTCTTCAGTTTTTTGTCAGAATGCTCGGAATAGTGTTTTTTTGTTAAAAATAGCTAAAAATCTGTTGTTTTTCATTCTCTCTATGGGCGTGTTTGTATAATTTTGTGCTTCGATAAAAATCGGATGAAGAAATGGTAAGTTTTTCGATTTGTCTGCTGGCCTTGGTGGTCGGCTATTTCGTGTACGGACGGGTAGTGGAACGCATTTTCGGACCCGACCCGGGGCGGAAGACCCCGGCATTGGAGCGTCCCGATGGCGTGGATTACGTGGTGCTGCCCCGTTGGAAAATCTTCATGATCCAGTTCCTCAACATCGCCGGTCTGGGGCCCATTTTCGGAGCCATCCTGGGTGCCAAATTCGGCGTGTCGTCCTATCTGTGGATCGTGCTGGGAACGATCTTCGCCGGGGCGGTGCACGACTATACCGCCGGGATGCTCTCGCTGCGCTACGGCGGGAAAAGCCTGCCCGAACTCATCGGGATGTGCCTGGGAAAATATGCCAAACAAATCATGGTCGTGTTTACCGTCCTGCTGATGGTGCTGGTCGGTGCGGTATTCGTGGACGGTCCGGCGCAACTCTTGGCGCGGCTCACTCCGGATCATCTGGACGCCACGTTCTGGATCGTGGTGGTATTCGCTTACTACATCCTGGCTACTTTGTTGCCCATCGACAAGATCATCGGGCGGATCTACCCGGTATTCGGAGCCGCGCTGTTGTTTATGGCGGTAGGGATCATGGCGATGTTGTTCGTCCACCGTCCGGACTTGCCCGAGTTGTGGGAAGGCATGCCCAACCCCCAACCGGAAGGCTTGCCCATCTTCCCCATCATGTTCATCTCGATCGCCTGCGGAGCGATCTCCGGATTCCACGCCACCCAGTCCCCGATGATGGCCCGCTGCATGACCAACGAACGCCAGGGGCGCCCCATCTTTTACGGGGCCATGGTGTGCGAGGGCATCGTGGCGCTCATTTGGGCAGCCGCAGCGACGTATTTCTTCCACCGGGAGGGTTTTGCGGAGTCCAATGCAGCCGTGGTCGTCAATGACATCACGGTCGGTTGGTTGGGTACCATCGGCAGCATCCTGGCCATGTTGGGCGTGATCGCCGCTCCGATTACCTCGGGCGATACGGCGTTCCGCTCGGCGCGGCTCATCGTGGCCGATACGTTGAAGATCGACCAGAAAAGCGTGTTGAAACGCTTGTACATCTGCATCCCGATGTTCCTGGCGGCCATCGGCATCCTGGTGTACAGCATGAGCGATGCGGACGGCTTTGCGCGCATCTGGCGTTACTTCGCCTGGAGCAACCAGACCTTGGCCGTGTTCACCCTCTGGGCGGTAACGGTATGGCTGTTCCGCGAGAGGAAATGCTACTGGATCACCCTCATCCCGGCGCTGTTCATGACGGCGGTGTGCACCACTTATCTGTTCATCGCTCCGGAAGGATTTTCCTGGGCGGCCGGAACGTCCTATACCGTGGGCGGAGTTTGCGTGGCGATAGCCGCCGTGTGGTTTGCGGTGTGGGCCTGGAAACTGCGTAAACAAGGTTTGTGATCCCTCCCGGGGTGTGGTTTTTCCTCACCTGCCACAAAGTGCGGCGGGACGGGATTTTTGTTGTGGGAAGGCGGGAATCCCTTGTGGGGAGCGCTCCCGGCAGTGCCCCGGTGCGAAAACCTTGTTTCCCCCCTTGCCGTTGCGCCGGGCTTTTCGTATCTTTATCCCCATGGCTTTTCTTATCCGGGGCGGAGAGGAACGGAATATCCTTTTCTCCGGCAGAGAACCGGGAGAGAGACCTGAAGCAACAAGAAAAACATATACACAACTAAACGCAGAAAACCGATGAAAAAACACACTTTTTGTGCCCTTGCGCTCGCCGTTGCGCTGCTGGTCGGCGTATCGAACCCCGCGGAGGCTTGTACCTCGGCGGTAGTTTCCGGAAAAGTTACTCCCGACGGCCGTCCGCTCCTGTGGAAAAACCGCGATACGGACAATGTGCAGAATGCCGTGAAGTACTTTTCGGGCGAAAAGTATGCGTTTATCGGTATCGTCAATAGCGTGGACAATCCTACGGAGATCTGGATCGGCACCAATACGGCCGGTTTTGCCATCATGAACACCCAGTCGTACAACCTGGTGGATGTCCAACCCGGAGAAGAGCGCGGCGAGGCGAACGGCCGGGTGATGAAACGCGCCCTGGAGGTGTGCGGCTCCATCGAGGATTTCAAGGTGTTCCTCGATACGCTCTCCAAGCCCAGCGGGATCGAAGCCAACTTCGGCGTGATCGATGCCCAGGGCGGCGCAGCGATGTTCGAGGTAGGGTATTACGACTATGTGATGTTCGATGCCAACGATCCCAAGGACGCGCCGATGGGCTACATTGCCCGGACGAACTTTTCGTTTTCCGGCGGGCTGTACGAGGGCATGGGCTATGTCCGTTTCATGAACGAGGACGTCGAACTGATGCGCGCGGCCGGTACGGGGCAGATCACCCCGGCGTGGATATTTTCCGACTTGGCGCGTTGCTTCAAGAACCAGATGATGGGCATCGACCTGAAGGATGGCGCGTACCATACGCCCCGCACCACGGGTTGGTTCGTGGACAAGGATTTTATCCCGCGTCGCAGCACCGGCAGTTCCGTGGTGGTGCAGGGAGTGAAGAAAGGAGAAAATCCCGACCTGACTGTCATGTGGACCGCTTTGAACTACCCTCCGGCTGCGGTAGCCGTACCCCTGTGGGTGAAAAATGCCGAAAAGATGCCTCCGATGGTCCTGCGCGATCCCGAAACGGGTGTTTCCCCGCTGTGCGACAAGGCTATGACCCTGCGCAACCGGATCTTCTCGTGCCGGCAGGGTGGTGGAACGTCCGACTATTTCCGTTGGGAACTCATCTTCAATCCGCAGGGAACCGGCTGCATGCAGTTGCTCCAGGGAGTCGAACAGGCCGTGTTTGAGCGTTCTCAGCAGGTGATCGACGGCTGGTACACTTCCGGCAAGGTGGATGTGAAGCAGATGAACGAGCTGTACGCTTGGTTGGAGGACTACGTGACGGGGCAGTATGCCGAACTGTTCGGGATCTGATCGGACGGAGGCGTTAGTTCCCAAGAGTTTTTTAGCAGGCAACGGGCGATCGGGGAGTTGCATTCGTCGAGCGGGACAAAAAAGCATCTTTATAAGGGAATGTTCTGTGGAATAGGAATGAAAAAGCCGCCGGAAGGGATTTCCGGCGGCTTTGTTTTTGGGGAAGGCAG
>DVLY01000016.1 GCA_018715295.1 Candidatus Merdimorpha stercoravium
GGCGTATCCCGCAGCAGACCGGAGAGGAATCCTCTTTGCAGACCTTGAAACGAAAAGAAACGACCAATCGGATGGAGCACCAAAAGATATTCCTGCGGGTCGGTGAGCAGGCCTTCCCGGTAGAATTGGAGGGGAATACCTCCGCCGAAGCCTTGAAAAACCTCCTGGAAAAGGGCGACAGGGAGGTTCGGATGGAGGATTATGCCCGGATGGAAAAAGTGGGCGATCTCGGGGTGAGCCTTCCGACGAACGATCGGCCGATCGCCGTACAGCCCGGCGACGTTATCCTTTACCAGGGGCATTACCTGACGGTTTATTACGGGCACAACCATTACCCCCTTACGCGATTGGGACGGATAAAGAACCTCTCGCCCGGCGAATTGGAAAGAGTCCTCGGCCGAGGCAGTATCACGGTCGTCTTGTCTCTGAAGCCGTGAGGCCCGTCTGCGGGAGGAGGACCGTTTTTTCGAACCGAAGGACCCGTGCGTTGTCGTTTTTCCCGCGCGCAGCCTTTGGGCTTTGCCGGAAAACCAAGTGAAAAGAGAAGAGATGATGAACGAGGATGAAAAATACATGGACATGGCCCTCGCCCTGGCCCGTGAAGGACTGGGGGCGACCTATCCCAACCCCATGGTAGGCTGTGTGATCGTCTCCCGGGGCGAAGTCATCGGCCGGGGGTATCACCACCGCGCCGGCCAAGCCCATGCCGAGGTCAATGCCATCGAATCGGTCCGGGACAAAGCCCGCCTGCGGGAAAGCACCCTGTACGTTACCCTGGAGCCGTGTTCCCATTTCGGGAAAACGCCCCCGTGTGCCGACCGCATCGTCCGGGAAGGCATTCCCCGTGTGGTGGTGGGCGTCGTCGATCCTTTCGGTAAGGTCGCCGGCCGGGGCATCCGCAAGTTGGAACAGGCCGGTATCGCCGTTACCCTCGGCGTACGGGAGCAGGAATGCCGCCGGCTGAACGAACGCTTTTTCACGTTTCACCAGAAAAAACGCCCTTACGTCGCCCTCAAGTGGGCCCAAAGCGCCGACGGATACCTCGACGCGCTGCGGGACTCCCCCCGGCAGCCCCCCCAGCGCATTACCGGCCCTCTTGCGCAGCAGTACGTCCACCGCTTGCGCAGCATCGAGCAGGCCATCCTGGTAGGGACCCGCACCGCCTGCCTGGACAACCCCCGCCTCGACGCCCGTCTGGCTCCTGTTCCCCGCCATCCCTTGCGGGTGGTGCCGGATCGCAGGGGCATCATCCCGCTGGAGAACCACTTGCTCGACGGAATCCTCCCCACGCTTGTCTTTACGGAGGTGGAGCGACCTTTCCCTCCCGCGGTGGAGCCGGTCCCGCTCGACTTCTCGACCGATACCGTCCCTCAGATGCTCGACGCACTCTACCGTCGAGGCCTCCAGTCCGTCCTGGTGGAAGGCGGGGCGGAAATGCTCGCATCCTTTTTCCGCAGCGGCCTTTGGGACCGGGCGTATGTCTTCTCCGCCCCGCAACGGTTTCTCGGGGCAGGCGTGCCGGCGCCCGGATTGCCGGACGATGCCTGCGCAGAAGCCGAAGAAACGCTCGGGGACGATCGACTGGTCATCTATCGCCATCTTCCAAGGCCATGATAAAACCATGACAACGCTATGACAACGCTATGACAACGCTATGACAACGCCCAGCGATACATATCTGACCGTATGCGCCCAGGAAGGGGAAACACCCGTGTACAAGGAAAAGGGAAGCCGTTTTCTGGGGTATGCCTTCCATGTGGAGACCCCGGAAGCCGTACAGGACATCCTGCGCGAGCTTCGCGCGCAGCATCACGCCGCCCGACACGTGTGCTACGCCTATCGTCTGGGGGCTTCGGGGGCCGTGTTCCGCGCAGGCGACGACGGCGAACCCTCCGGTACGGCCGGGTTGCCCATTTACAACCAACTGCTGTCTTTCCGTACGACCGATACCCTGGTGGCCGTCGTACGGTACTTCGGGGGCATCCTTCTGGGGGCGTCGGGGCTGGTGGCCGCGTACAAGCAAGCGGCGCGGATGGCCTTGGAAACATCCCGGATCGAGCAGCGGGTCGTCTGCCGGAAACTGGATGTGTGCTTCGGCTACGGGCAGATCAGTGCCGTGATGCGGCTGGTAAAGGAGCGCGGATTGGACCTCCTGGAGCAGGACCTGCGGGAGGATTGCCGTATCCGGGTGGCGGTACGGGCATCGGCGGCGGAGGCTGTCCGGGGAGCGCTGGAAGCCATTTTCGGTGTAAAAGTATCCCAAGAGCCGGATTGACGGCCTTTTTTAAGGGCTTTTTCCCGGGGCGGGGAGAGAATGGAAAAACGATCAACCCCGGTGGGGTCCTGCTCCTTCGAGCACCTCTTTCAGGAAGGCCCAGGTGTAGCCTTTTCTTTGGGCGACGACTTCTTCCGGGGTGCCTTGCGCTACGACAAAACCTCCTTCCTGTCCGCCTTCTGGCCCCATGTCGATCAGGTGGTCGGCCAAGCGGATCACATCCAGGTTGTGTTCGATCACCAGCACGGTGTTGCCCCGGTCGACCAAGTGGTCGAGGATGCCCATCAAGACGCGGATGTCCTCGAAATGCAGCCCGGTGGTGGGTTCGTCGAGGATGTAGAACGTGTTCCCGGTATCTTTCTTGGCCAGTTCGGTGGCCAGTTTTACGCGCTGGGCTTCGCCGCCCGAGAGCGTGGTGCTTTGTTGCCCCAGGGTGAGGTATCCCAGCCCGACGTCCTGCAGGGTCTTGATCTTCCGGTAGATCGAGGGGATCGGCTCGAAAAACTCCGTCGCCTCGTCGATGCTCATCTCCAGCACATCGGCAATGGATTTTCCTTTGTAACGCACTTCGAGCGTTTCGCGGTTGTAGCGTTTGCCCTGGCAAGCCGGACAGTGCACGTGTACGTCCGGCAGGAAATTCATCTCGATGGTCTTCAGCCCCGATCCTTGGCATTCCTCGCACCTTCCGCCCTTGATGTTGAAGGAGAAACGCCCCGCCTTGTAGCCCCGGATGCGCGCTTCGGGAACTTCGGCAAACAGGGAACGGATCTCCGAGAACACGCCGGTGTACGTCGCCGGGTTGGAGCGCGGGGTGCGGCCGATGGGCGACTGGTCGATGGCAATGACCTTGTCGAGGTATTCCAAGCCCTCGATCCGCTGATAGGGGAGGGGTTTTTTGAGCGCCTGGAAAAAATGTGCGTTGAGGATCGGGTAGAGCGTATCGTTGATCAGGGTGGACTTGCCGCTGCCCGATACCCCCGTCACGCAGATCAGTTTCCCCAGCGGGAAATCCACCGTAACGTCTTTCAGGTTGTTCCCTTGGGCACCCACCAGGCGAAGCACCTGTCCCGAACCGGGACGGGGCGTGTGTCGCCGGGGGATCTCCCGCACGCCGTTGATGTAGTCCGCCGTGAGGGTGTGCGCCTGGCGAAGTTGGTCGGGACGGCCGTGCCAGACGACTCTCCCGCCGTAAAGCCCCGCACCCGGGCCGATGTCCACGATGTCGTCCGCCGCCAGGATCATGTCCCGGTCGTGCTCCACCACGATGACCGAATTGCCCGCATCGCGGAGTTTTTTCAGCGAGGAGATCAGGCGTTGGTTGTCCCGCTGGTGAAGCCCGATGGAAGGCTCGTCCAGGATGTAGAGCACCCCTACGAGTTGCGAACCGATCTGGGTAGCCAGGCGGATGCGTTGCGACTCGCCTCCCGAGAGGGTTTTCGATCCCCGGTCGAGCGACAGGTAGCCCAGTCCCACATCCAGCAGGAACTGTGTGCGGCTGGAGAGTTCCTTGAACACTTCGCCTGCGATGCTCCTTTGCCGCTCGTTCATCCCCTCCCATGCCTTCCGGTACCATTGCGGTAGTTCGGAGAGCGGCAGGGCGGCTACCTGGGCGATGTTCATCCCCCCGATGCGGAAGCACAGCGACTCGTCCCGCAGGCGGGATCCGTGGCAGACGGGGCATTCCACCTCGTTCATGAATTCGCGCGCCCAACGCGCCAGCGTCTTGCTTTCGGTATCCTCGGCCTGCTGGCGGATAAAGGCGGCGATGCCTTGGAAGTCGATCTGGTAGTCGTGCGTTACCCCGGCTTCGGACAGGCGGGAGAAATGCTCGCTGCCCCCGTGGAGGATCACATGCATCGCCTCTTCCGGAATATCCTTTACCGGCGTGTTCAGCGTAAAGCCGTAGCGGGTGGCGATGGCCTCCAGTTGTTGGAAGATCCAGGTATTCTTGTAAGCTCCCAGGGGGGCGATGGCCCCTGCGCGGATGGAAAGCCGCGGGTCCGGGATGACTTTCTTCAGGTCGATCAGCAGCACTTCGCCCAATCCGCCGCATTCGGGGCAGGCGCCTTTGGGCGAGTTGAACGAAAAGGTGTTCGGTTCGGGCAGCGGAAACGACTGTCCGGATTCGGGGCACATCAGGTGGCGGGAGTAGTACCGCAGCTCTCCCGAGTCGGCATCCTCGACCATCATCGTCCCTTCGCCGTGGTACAGGGCCGTGCGGACAGCTTCCATCAGGCGGGGAGAATCGGCCTGGGGGGAGGCCAGGCGGTCGATGACGATCTCGATGTCGTGCGTCTTGTAGCGGTCGATGCGCATCCCGGGAGTAAGGTCGGTGGTCTGGCCGTCGATACGGGCCTTGAGGAAACCGGCCTTGAGGATGTTCTCGAAGAGTTCCCGGTAGTGTCCCTTGCGCGAGCGGACTACGGGTGCGAGGATGCTCAACCGCCGGGAGGTGTAGTCGCGTGCGATGAGTTGGCAGATCTGCTCGTCGGTATGGCTGACCATCGGTTGCCCGCTTACGGGCGAGAAAGCCACCGAAGCCCGGGCGTAGAGCAGGCGCAGGAAGTCGTATATTTCGGTGATGGTGCCTACGGTGGAGCGCGGGTTGCCCGAAGTGGTCTTCTGTTCGATGGAGATCACGGGCGAAAGGCCTTCGATCTTGTCCACTTCGGGGCGTTCCATCCCGCCGATGAACTGACGGGCATAGGCGGAAAAGGTCTCCATGTAGCGGCGCTGCCCTTCGGCGTAGATCGTATCGAAAGCCAGGGAGGATTTCCCGCTGCCGGAAAGTCCGGTGAAAACCACCAGACGGTTGCGGGGAATGCTCAGGTCGATGTTTTTCAGGTTGTGCTCGCGGGCACCGTATATGTCTATCGTCTCTTCGTTTTTCATGCCGGAAAGCCCCTTTTCGGGGCGGAAATAGCAAGCGACAAAGGTACGAAATCCTCGCGGGATTTGAAATACGGCCGGAGTGGACGCCTCGGGAGAAACTGTCGGGAAGCGGTCTTTGGAAAGGGACGGGAAGGTGTTATTTTGTTCTTAAAGTTTTGGCGGATGGACCTTTGACGCAAAAAAAAGGATACTTTTATCCAGGAAAGCACGCCTCTCCTTTACACAACCGCAAAGAGAGAAATAGAGAAAACGATAAAACAGTTCGACCATGAGAAAAGCACTTTTATTTTTGGCATTCGTCGTCTGCGGGACGGCCTTTGCCCAGCAGACACAAAGCAAAGTCTACTGCGAGATCGTCGGCACGAGCAAGATGTTCTCCAAGAAATTGACGATCGAAGTCGATTTCGGGCAGGAAAGCACCCTTTTCAGCCGTGAAACCCTGGTGGATGAAAACGGGAAACCGATCGTGTTCAATTCGATGGTCGATGCGATGAATTACATGGGAACCTTGGGCTGGGAATTCGAACAGGCCTATGTCGTTACGGTGGATTCGGGGTCCAGTGCAACGAATGTGTACCACTGGCTTTTGAGCCGATATGTAAGCCAAGGGGAAGATTTCAGCCTGACAACGCGCCCCCAGTTCAGAAAGGACGCCAAAGGACAGGACACGATCCCGGCGGAATGATCCGCCCGGACGTCGAGGGGACTTCAAATATAGCGAAAGGCGAGCGCAGCGTCAAATGGAAAACATTGTTTTCGCATTTGACGAATGCCGAGCCGCATCCTATATTATGAAAATATAGTGAAAGGCGAGCGCAGCGGCAAATCGAAAACAAGGTTTTCGCATCTGACGATGCCGAGGGCGCATCCTGGTATTATGAAAATATACGGAAAGGCGAGCGCAGCGGCAAATCGAAAACAAGGTTTTCGGATTTGACAGTCCGAGGGCGCGGCCTATGCCTTTTCTTCGCTCTGTCCCCGGTAGGCATCCCACGCCAGCGCCGCCGCTCCGAGGATGGCCACATTGCCTTCGCCCAGGTCGGAAAGCAGTACCTTGACCTTGTTTTTGAAACAATGCAGCATCGATTCCTCCATCGCTTCTTCGGTAGGTTTGCGCAGGAATTCGCCCGCGCGGGCCACCCCGCCGAAAAGGATGATGGCCTCGGGCGAAGAAAAAGTGACGAAATCGGCCAAGGCACGTCCCAGGATACGTGCAGTGCGCCGGAAGGCCTCGCGCGCCAGCGGATCGCCCTCCATGGCCGCTTCGTAAATACGCGCCGAGGTCATCTGCTCGAACGACACATCGCGCAGCACGCTCGGAGTCGTTTCCTCGGCCAGCAGGTCCATCACCGTACGGCGCACCCCTCCGGCCGAACAATAGGCCTCCAGGCAGCCCCTGCGCCCGCAACCGCACATGCGTCCGCCTTCCTTGACGATCACGTGTCCCAGTTCTCCGGCAAAACCGTCGTGCCCGTAGACCAGCTTCCCGCCGATGACGATGCCGCTGCCCACGCCCGTGCCGAGGGTGATGACGATAAAGTCCTTCATGCCTTTGGCCGTACCGAAGAGCATCTCGCCCATCGCGGCTGCATTGGCGTCGTTGGTCAAAGCTGTCGGTACGCCCATGTGCTGGGAGACGAGCGCGGCAGCGCGCAGAACACCTTTCCAGGGGAGGTTGACCGCAAACTCGATCGCCCCGCTGAAGAAATTGCCGTCCGGGGCGCCGATCCCCGCCCCGATGAGTTGCAGGCCCTGCCCGCAGTCCTGGAGGGTCTGCTGCGCCTGAGCGCAAAGCCGGGCGATGTACTGCTCGAAACTCTCCGGTTCCTCTCCAGCTTTCATGATAGTCGGGATGGAGATTTCCCCGTAAATCTTGCCTTGTGCGTCCACGAACCCGTACTTGGTGTTCGTCCCGCCGATGTCGATGCCCAATGCTACTTTTTCCATAGTTGCCGTTTTTTCGTACTACCCGCGCAAGGTACGGTTTTTCAGAAAAAAAACACTTCTTTTTCTTTCGGACATTTTCCCCCTCCGGCAAAAAAGACCGAGGGGAAAAGGCCAAATGTCCTGCGAAAAAAATCAAAGGAAAAAACGCCACGGAAACATCGCTGCCTTCCCCGCATAGTCCACCCCGATGCGAGGCCCTGTGTGGATCGCTTCGGCAGGAATGCTTTCCCCTTGCGCTACGAACAGCGAAGGATCGTCGCACGGGAGCCCGTACAACGACTTGTCCACCCCCAGAGCGATGCAGAGCTTTCCCGGACCGTTGGCCAAGGCCTTTCGCCGGGCGGCCGACAGCGCCTCATAAGGCAGGGAGAAACGGCGCAGGGAGGCCACGTCGCGTCCCTGCAACACCTCTACGGCCCGGATGAGCACCGCCTCTCCCGAGCCTTCCGCTCCGGAAACGATGTTCAGGCAGTAGTACATCCCGTAGGTAAAATACACGTAATACACCCCTCCGGGGAAAAACATCACGCGGGTACGCGGCGTGCAGCGCCCCTGGTTGGCATGGCAGGCGGGATCGCCCTGTCCCATGTAGGCTTCCGTTTCCGTAATACGCGCCACGATCCCGTCCCGGGGACGCACCAACAGGCATCCGAGCAGGGCCGGAGCGAGAGCCAGGGCGTCGCGGGAAGAGAAAAATTCCCGCGGCAGAGGCGTAAGGGAAGGTATGTCGTCGATGCTCATTTTCGGTGTCCGCTGTTTGACGTCCGGTGGGAGGAATCCGGTTTGCGTCCGGGAAAGAAAGCCTCCGAAGGGGAATTTCTCGTCCGTCGCCGGCCGATGAGAGGGACTGGTGCCGAGTGGATTACCCCTCCAGGGCGTCGAGGGCTTCCTGTGCCTTTTCCCAGGCGGCCATTTGCCGCTCGAGCGACTGTTTCAGGCGGGCATAGCGGTCGAAATCGTCCTGCGAAGGGACAAAACCGGCGGTGGAAAACTGCTGGTCCATCTGTTTTATCTCGCCTTCGAGCCGTTCGATCTCCTGTTCGTATTTTTTCACTTCGTTGCGGGCCCGGCGCAACGCCTTCTCCGCCTCTTTCCGCTCGGCCCAGGACGGCGAGGATTCTCCTCCCGAAGGTGCGGCTTGGGCGGCGGGTGCGGCCGGTTTGTCGGCCGGGGGACGGGAAGCGGAAGTTGACGGCGGCTCGGGGGCGCTTTGCTGCAATTCCATCTCGCGGAACGAATCGACCCGCCGTTGGGAAAGGTAAAAACCGATGTCGCCGAGGTACTCCTTGATGTGCCCGTCGCGGAATTCGTAGGTCTTGTTGGTGAGCCCGGAGAGGAAATCGCGGTCGTGCGAGACCAGGATGAGCGTCCCGTCGAAGGATTCGAGGGCTTGTTTGAGGATGGCTTTCGAGCGGATGTCCAGGTGGTTGGTCGGCTCGTCCATGATCAGTACGTTGAAGGGGCGCACCAGCAGTTTGCACAGCGCCAGACGGCCGCGTTCCCCACCCGAGAGGACTTTCACCTTTTTCTCGATCGCATCGCCCGAAAAGAGGAAACTGCCCAGCAGGTCGCGGGCCTTGGGACGCATGGCTTCGGTGGCTTCGTCCTCGATGGTGCGGATCAGGGTCTTTTCCATGTCGAGGCTCTCCTTCTGGTTCTGAGCGTAATACCCCACGTGGACGTTGTGTCCGCGTTCGATGGTGCCCTGGTAGTCGATCTCGCCCAGCAGACAGCGCACGAAGGTGGTCTTGCCCTGCCCGTTCTTGCCCACGAAGGCGATCTTGTCGCCGCGCTGCGCCTGAAAGTCGATGCCCTTGAGCACCTGCTTGGCCGTGTATTCGACGGTCGTTTCCACCCCGTTGCGGTCGATCCGCCGCGTGGTGTCGGTAAAGGTCTTGTGGACGTTCTCGGCCCGAAAAACGACCTTCCCGGAAGGGCTGTCCACCTGAAAACGCAGGTGCATGGCGGCTACATCGTCGGTATCGACCTCGATGAGTTCCTTTTTCTCCAGCCGTTTCATCAGGCTCTGGGCAAAGGCTGCCTTGGTGGCCTTGTAACGGAAACGCTCGATGAGCTGTTCGGTCTGGCGGATTTCCTTTTCCTGGTTCTTGCGGGTGGCGAGCTGCTTTTCCCGGATCTCGGCGCGGAGTTCCAGGTATTTGGAATAGGGCTGCTTGTAGTCGTAAATGCGCCCGCCGGATATCTCGATGGTGCGGTTGGTTACATTGTCCAGGAAAGTACGGTCGTGGCTCACCAGCACCACCGCGCCGGGGAAGCGGGTGAGGAAGTCCTCGAGCCAGAGGATGGACTCGATGTCCAGGTGGTTGGTCGGCTCGTCCAAGAGCAGGACATCGTTCTGCTGGAGCAACAGTTTGGCCAGTTCGATGCGCATGCGCCAACCGCCGGAAAACAGGCGGGTGTCCTTGTCGAAATCCGAGCGTTCGAAGCCCAGTCCCAACAACACGCGTTCGACCTCCCCGGCATAGGTGTATCCTCCGGCCAGATCGTACCGGTGCGTGAGGTCGTTGAGCTCTTCGATGAGCTTCATGTAGGCCTCGCTCTGGTAGTCGGTGCGCACGGCCAGGAGATGGTTTACCTCCTCGAGGCGTTTTTCGATGGCTTTCAGTTCGACGAACGAACTTTCGATCTCGCCCATCAGGGTGTGCCGGTCCTGGAAATCGATATCCTGACGCAGGATCCCCACCCGCACCGGACCGTCGTAGGAGAGTTCGCCTTCGTCGGGGCGCAAATCGCCGGAGAGTACGCGCAGCAGGGTGGTCTTGCCGGCTCCGTTTTTGCCTGCCAGACCGATGCGGTCGCCCTTGTCGATGCGAAAGCTCACGCCCGAGAACAGCGGCTCCCCGGAAAAATAAACAGCTATGTTGTTGGCCGATAACATAAAGTCGATGGTTTTATCTCCCGCGAGGACTCCCATCCTGCGGAGGGTACAAAGATAGTGAAAGCCGAGCGCAGCGGGAAGGGGGAAAACGAAGTTTTCGCGCCGCGCCGATGCCGAGGCGCATCCTGTCTTATGGAAAGATAGTGAAAGCCGAGCGCA
>DVLY01000017.1 GCA_018715295.1 Candidatus Merdimorpha stercoravium
GAAAAAAAACGGGACAGTTTCCAAAAATTATTTATCGGGCAGATCCGTCGCGATGAGCACCGAACGGGCTTTCAGAGTGTATTTTCGCTGATCCAACAGACGGGTAAGACGGAAATCGTCCTTCACCGGAAGGCAGGTGTCGGCCACCAGGCGCCAGCTCCCCCGCACAGGTGGCGGCAACTCGAAATCGATGTCCCCCCAATACATGTTAAAGGCGATGTAAAGGTGTTCGCCTTTTTCGGGATGGAACATTTCCATGGCCAGCGTGTGCGAAATGGGACGCCAATCGGCATTGTTCAACTGCGGTCCATGCCAAAGGAGAAAGGGTTTGCGGTCGTCGAAACCGACCTGGATCAAGCGGTTGAGCCCATAGAGCGACAAACCCTGCACGTAACCGATGAGCCGGCGCACGTATTCCAAGGTATCGGCATGGCGGAGAGGATCGTCCCAGTCGAACCACGAGAGGGTATTGTCCTGGCAGTACGCATTGTTGTTACCCTGCTGGGTGCGGCGCACCTCGTCCCCCATGCCGATCATGGGCGTGCCGTGCGTAAAGAGCAGCAGGGCAAAAAAGTTCCGCACCTGGCGCTCGCGAAGCTCCTCCAGCGCCGGATCGTCCCCGGGACCTTCGACCCCGTAGTTGGCGCTGTAGTTTTCGTTCAACCCGTCGCGGTTGTCTTCGCCGTTGGCCAGGTTGTGCTTGACACGGTAAGTTACCAGATCGTTCAGGGTAAAACCGTCGTGGCAGCTCACGAAGTGGATGCTTTGGTTGATGTCGTGCGTGGCATCGACGTAAATATCGGGCGAGCCGATGATCCGCGCTGCCAAACGGGACACCATGCCTTCGTCGCCGCGCACAAAACGGCGAATGTCGTCGCGGTACGCCCCGTTCCACTCCGCCCAGCGGCTGTCCCGTCCCCGCCCGGCGAAAAATCCCAGCTGGTACAGACCGGCCGCGTCCCACGCTTCGGCGATGAGTTTGGTGTCGGAGAGCACCGGATCCGCCTCGATCGAACCGAGTGCGGGCGAATCGACCAGCACATTCCCTTCGGGCCCCCGGGTGAGGATGGCCGCCAGGTCGAAACGGAAGCCGTCCACATGCATGCTGTCCACCCAGTAACGGAGCGATTCGCGCAGTACCCGCCGCAGGATCGGGTCGTTGGTATTGACCGTATTGCCGCAACCGGTATAGTCGGCAAAGGCGCTCCGATCGGCCGTCATGATGTAGTACACCGAAGCGGCCTGCCCTTTGAAATTGAGCCAGGGGCCTACCTTGCCCGATTCAGCGGTATGGTTGTAGACCACGTCCAAGATCACTTCCATCCCGGCGCGGTGGAAAGCCTTGACCATGTCCCGAAATTCGCGCACCGTCTGCAACGGGTCGTCCGTTGTCCCATATCCCCAGTGCGGGGCGAAAAAGTTGATGGGGGAATACCCCCAGTAGTTTTTCAAGCCGGAAGGGGCATCCTGAGGGTCGAAGGCGAAGACCGGCATCAGCTCCACGGCCGTTACCCCGAGGGATTGCAGATAAGGGATCTTCTGTACCGCTGCCGAGAAAGTGCCCGGTCGAACCCCCGAAATCCCGGCATTGGGATGGGCCGTAAAGCCCTTTATGTGCATCTCGTAGATCACCGAACGGGAAAGGGGTATCCGGGGATGGCGGTCGCCTTCCCAGTCGTATCCCCTGCTGTCCACCACCACGCTTTTGATGGCGGTAGCGAGATTGTCCCGGCCGTAGCACGAGGCTTGCGCGCGGCTGTAATTTTTCCCGTAAAGCCCCCGGGCAAAGGGGTCGGTGAGCAATTTCGAACCGTCGAAATACAAGCCTTCGCTGGGCAGGTAGTCGCCGTACACCCGATAGCCGTAGTACAGACCCTCGCCCGCCCCATGCACCAGCACATGCCAATAATGGTACGAGCGGTGTTTTTTCGGGTCGAGACGGATGATCTGGCAGGGGGTCGCATCGTCGGGATGGGCGAACAAGAGGAGTTCGACCGAAAAAGCCTTGCGGGTATAGAGGGAAAAATTGACCCCTTCGTCGGTAACGGTAGCCCCGAGCGGAGCGGCCTGCCCTTCCGATATGCGGTAGGGGCCGTCCTGACTGGGGGTAGTGAGCATCTTCGTCATAGTCGTTCGCTTATCGTTCAGAAGGTTCGAGCGGGAACACCTGTTCGGCCGCATGGTACGACGAGCGCACCAGAGGCCCGCTCTGCACATAGCGGAAGCCCATCGCGAGCGCATCCCGCCGGTAACGGGCAAAGAGATCGGGATGGACGTACTGCTGCACGGGCAGATGTTTGCGGGTGGGCTGGAGGTATTGGCCGATGGTAACGATGTCCACGCCGGACTCGCGCAGGTCGGAAAGCGTCTGGAACACCTCCTGCTCCGTCTCGCCCAGGCCAAGCATCAACCCGGACTTGGTACGGGGAGCCCCCAGTTCCTTCATCGTGCGCAGGACCTCCAGGCTGCGATCGTAACGCGCCTGAACGCGCACCTGGGGCGTAAGCCGACGCACGGTTTCGATGTTGTGGGAAAGCACCTCCGCAGAGGCTTCCACCACGGTGCGGAGATCGTCCCGGCTGCCTTTGAAATCGGGCACGAGCGCTTCGAGGGTCGTCCCGGGCGAGGCGGCATGCACGGCGCGGATGGTTTCCGCCCACAGCGAGGCCCCTCCGTCCGGCAGGTCGTCGCGATCCACCGAGGTGATCACCGCATGGCGCAGGTTCATCTCCCGTACAGCGCGGGCTACACGCATCGGTTCGTCGGGATCGGGCGGAAGGGGACGCCCGGTAGTTACGGCGCAAAAACGGCACGAACGGGTACAGATGTCGCCCAGGATCATCAGCGTGGCAGTGCCTGCCCGCCAGCATTCTCCCAGGTTGGGACACGAACCGCTTTGGCAGATGGTATGCAGGTGGCCGCGTCCCAGCGCTCCGCTGACCCCGGAATATCCCTGGCCGGCGCCCAGACGGACCTTGAGCCAGTCGGGTTTGCGCAGATGCGGCGTTTTTTCTCGGTCTTTCTCCATATCCTTCTATTCCAATCCTTTGAGCAACAGGCGACGCCCGCGCATCAACATCACTTTCACGTTCGAGGGCGAGATGCCCAGCCGCTGCGAAATCTCGGCCACCGTCATGTCCTCCCCGTAACGCAACTGCAATACCTGCCGGTACGAGGGACGGAGGTATTCCATGGCCGAGGCCACGTTTTCCATCGTCTGGCTGTGGATCAGTTCGGACTCCGGCGTATCGTACGCCACAGCGTCGGGGGCATAGTCCGTCTCGCCGTCCGAGGGTTCGCCGAGCACCTTGCGCGAAAAAAGGGCGAACAGTGGGGCATTGCGGCGGATGAAATCGACGTAATTGTTGCGGGCGATGTGCAGCACCCAGGTTTTGAACCGGTACGAAGGGTCGTAGGTGTCCAGTTTTTCAAAAGCCTTGGAGAACGTTTCGATGCACAGGTCCTCGGTATCCTCCGGGCAGAGTTTGTAGGCGGACAAAAATGCGTACACATCCGGCCAATACGCACTCAAGAGCGCATTGAAGGCCGGTTGCGAACCGCCCAGAGCTTCCTCGACTCGTTTGCGTACCTTCTCTACTTCCATCCTTTGGGCAAAAGTGCTTGCGCTACCAGCACCCGGCACAAACGCCAGGGCAAAAGCAGCACGTCGATCCCTATCCCGATAGCCATCCAGCGCGGGTAGGCCAGCCTGCGGGCTTCGACCCAACCGGCGGCCGAAGATACGCCCCACACCAGCACTACCCCCGCCCAATACGGCCAGTAGGCACCCATCGCCGCCCCGCACCAGAGAGCCGAAACGAGAAAAAACGCTTTGAGCAGATACGGCAGCAGGGCTTTCACCTGAGCCGAAGGGAGGTAATGGCGGAAAGCGGCCCAGCGGGCGATGTCCTGCTCGCGCCGGGCCGAGGCCGAAAACCGGGTATCGTCCCGCACGAGGGCGTCCGCCGTACAAACGATCGCGGTATTGCCCCGATGGGCCGCATCCTGAAGCAGGAAATCCGCTTCCCCGGCCGGGACACGTATGTCTTTCATGTAGCCGTTGCGCGCCAGGAAGGTCGATTTGCGCAGGGCAAAGTTGGACGAGCGGGCCCGGAAAGGACTCCCCGCCCCCGCCCAAGCCGCGTCGCAGGCCGAACGGCGAAAATCGAGCGCCGCCCACAGACCGCCTTCGCACATGCCGGTACACCCGATGAGAAACTCGACCTGCGGACGGTTCATCCGTTCGGCAAGGGCATCCAGCCAACGTTCGCCGGCCGGGACTGCGGTGTTGTCCAACAGGACGATCCGTTCGTATTGCGCCGCCTTGACCCCCATGGTGATCGCAAATTTCCGCCCGGCCCAGGGATACGTTGTATCCTGCGGCACGGTTACGATGCGCAGTACCGTGGGATAATTGCGCTGGACGGATTTGAGGAACACATCGGTATTGTCGAACGAGCGGTCGTTCACCACCACGATCTCGAACTTGGGGTACTTCTGCGCCAGAAGCGAAGGGACGAGCACCCGCAGGGATTCCAAACCGTTGCGGCTGACCACCACTACCGAAATGCCCTCCCGCTCTGCGGACGGGGAAGAGGCAGGACGTTCCCCGGAGGAAGAATGCTCACGCGAGGCCACCAGGACGAACACGTAGTACGCCACCAGACACAGCCCCGAGAGGGCGAACACCCAGAAAAGGATCGGATCTGTCATCATCGTTTCTTCGGTTTCAAGGGCGCAGGTCGGCCAGCGAGGCGTTATCGACGATATTGACCTCCGGACGTATCTCCACGCCGAATTTCTCCCCGACATCGGCACATATGTCGTGGCACAGGGACAGGATTTCGCTCCCTGTGGCCTTCCCGTAGTTCACCAGCACGAGTGCCTGGGCGGTGTGCACCCCGGCGTCGCCCCGGCGGTAACCTTTCCAACCGGCCCGCTCGATGAGCCAGGCGGCGGGGATCTTCTTGTAATGCTGCGGCGAAGGGGACTCCGGATCGAAAGATGGCAGGTCGGGATACCGGTCCGACAGTCGCTCGAAGGTGGTGCGATCGACCACCGGATTTTTGAAGAAACTGCCGCTGTTGCCGATCCGAGTCGGATCGGGCAATTTGGCGCGGCGGATCGCCTCGACCGTCCGGGCTACGTCGGCAAGCCCCGGCGAGGCGATGCCCTGCTGGGCGAGCGCGCGGCGGATGGGGCCGTAATCCAGCTTGAGCGTGTAACGATCCGCATCGCACAGGCGGAAGACCACCGAGAGGATGATGTACCGCCCGCGAAACTCGTGTTTGAAGGCCGACTCCCGATAACCGAACCGGCATTCCTCCGCCGGGAGGGCGACCTGCTGCCCGGTGCGGACATCGAGCACTTCGACCCATTCGATGGCATCGCGGGCTTCCGCCCCGTACGCCCCGATATTCTGAACCGGAGCTGCCCCCACGCGCCCGGGAATAAACGCCAGGTTCTCCACCCCGCCCAGGCGATGCTCCACCGCCCAGCGGACAAAATCGTGCCATACCTCCCCTCCGGCGGCCCGCACAAGTGTGCAGTCGCCCTGGCGGTCGAGGACTTCGATACCCCGAGAGTCCATGTGCAGCACCAGCGCATCGAGGTCCTCGAGCAGCAGGAGGTTGCTCCCGCCCGAAAGAGGCATCAGCGGGCAGGCGTGCTCCCGTGCCCAGCGGACGGCCCAGGCGACCTGGTCCGCGCTGGCGACGCGCGCGAAGTACCGCGCCCGCACCTCCATGCCGAAAGTATTGTACGGCTTCAGCGATATGTTTTCCTGTATCTGCATGTTTTTTCCTGTTTGTTTCGTATGTTTCGCGCGTTTCTCTTCGGGATCGTTCCGCACGATCCCCACGTTTGACTTGCGTTTGCCCCGGCCTTTTTCCGTATCTTTCTTCTCCCTCCCTCGGATCAGCAATCGGGCAGGCTGACGGGGATTTCCGCTGCCAGGCCTCCGCGGGCTGTTTCCTTGTATTTGAAGTCCATGTCCTTGGCGGTTTCCCACATGGTTTTTATCACCTTGTCCAAGGAGACCACCGCCACATCGGGGTCGTTGTTGATGGCCCAGTTGGCCGCCGTGATGGCCTTGATCGCCCCCATCGAATTGCGCTCGATGCAGGGCACCTGCACCAGTCCGCCAACCGGGTCGCACGTGAGGCCCAAGTGGTGTTCCATCGTGATCTCGGCTGCGGTGAGGCATTGCGAAGGCTTTCCGCCCGAGACGTGGCACAGCGCGGCGGCAGCCATGGCGCTCGAAACGCCGATCTCGGCCTGGCAGCCCCCTTGGGCGGCGGAAATGGTGGCTTCCTTTTTGAAAATGCTGCCGATCTCCCCGGCTACCAACAGGAACTCCACGATCTCGTCCTCGCCCGCTTTGGGATTGACAAAGGTCAGGTAATAGAGCAGCACGGCCGGGATGACGCCCGAAGAACCGTTGGTGGGAGCGGTTACGATGCGCCCGAGCGAGGCATTGACTTCATTGACCGCAATGGCGAAGGTACTCACCCAGGTAAAGATGCTCTGTGCATCGGCGCGCACCCGGCGCAACTGAACGGCCCAATCCCGGTATCCGTCGTAGATCAGGTAGGGTTTGATCCGGTCGTAGACATAGGCCGCGCGGCGTTTTACGTGCAGGCCCCCGGGCAATTCGCCCAAGGTATGGCAGCCGGTATAGACGCTGCGCAGCATCACGTCCCAGATAGCGAGCAACTTGCGACGGATCTGGGCTTCGCTGCAAAGGGTCTTCTCGTTCTCCAGCACGATGTCGGCGATGGAGCATTTCTGTTCGACGGTATAGGCCAGCAGTTGCTCCGCCCGCTGGATGGGATAGGGAAATTTCTTGCCGCCTTCCCCGCGGGAGGGGCGCTCGCCTTCGCGCACGATAAAGCCTCCACCGATGGAATAGTACACCCGCTCGGCCAGCAAAGCCCCTTGCCCGTCGAAGGCCGAGAATCGCATCCCGTTGGAATGGAACGGGAGGAATTCACTCAAAAAACGGATGTCGGTCGAGGGGTGGAACTCGATCTCCCGCCCCCCGGAGAGGACGATGCGGTTGTGCAAAGCAATGGCGGCTACCGTAGGACGAATGTCCTCTACCGGAACCGTCTGGGGATCGGCGCCGGTAAGCCCCATCATGACTGCCGTATCGGTATAGTGTCCCTTTCCGGTAAGGGAAAGCGACCCGTAAAGGTCGATCGTAATGCGCTGGGTGCGGTCGAACACGCGTTTTTTCCGCAGCGCCTCCACAAACCGCAACGCAGCCCGCCACGGTCCCAGGGTATGCGAACTGGAAGGCCCTACACCTATCTTGAGAATATCGAATACGCTGATCTGTTCCATCGTCCGTCGCTGTTTTATCGTGATACCTGCCGTTGTTCTGTCGCTGCTCCCGCCGGGATTTCTTCACGGCGCCCGCAACGAGCGTTGTGCTTCCCGCGAAGTTTTCCCCCACGCTTATCCCTGGTCCGGCTGTTTTTCCTGCGAGGGTTGCCCTTGGGCGAGAATGGCCCACAAGGGTTCGTCGTCCGGGTAAGGAGCCTCGACCTCCCATTGTTCGCCGCGCACCGGATGCCGCAACACCACCCGGCGGGCATGCAGGCAGATGCCGCCACCGGGATTGGAACGGGGGGCACCGTACTTCAGGTCGCCTTTGATGGGCAGCCCCATGTGCGATGCCTGACAACGGATCTGGTGATGGCGACCGGTTTCGATGGTCAGCTCCAACAGCTGGTAGCGCTCGCCCCGCGACAGTACCCGGTAGTGGGTAACGGCTTCCCGGGCTCCTCGGCGGGGGGTATCGAATGCCCGCGAGAGGTTGCGCACGCCGTCATGCACCAGGTAATGCCGCCAAGTGCCCTGCGAAGGGATGTCCCGACGCGGGACGATGGCGTGGTAGGTCTTCTGCACGCTCCCCTGCCGGAACATTTCCGAGAGGCGGGAAAGCGCCTTGGAGGTTTTGGCCAGCAGCACCACTCCGCTGGTGGGACGGTCGATGCGGTGCGGGAGGCCGCAAAACACGTTGCCGGGCTTGTCGTATTTCCGGCGGATGTATTCCCGCACGAGTTCCACCAAGGGCACATCGCCCGTGCGGTCGCCCTGCACCAGGTCGCCGCAGCGTTTGTTTACGGCCAGCAGGTGATTGTCCTCGTAGAGGATCTGCAGGTTGTCCTTGTCGGTACGCATAGCGGGTTAAAGTTCGGAAAAATATTTCTTTCCCAGAACGAAATGGCTGAAAACTATGCTCGCCGTGTGGTAATACCGGCGCGTCTTGAACGGGGTCCGGCGGCGTTTGCGCCACATGCGCAAAAACCCGCCGTAAAACGAGAAATGCGCCCGCACCAAGGCCCAGGTATGGCGGGGACGCTTTTCGGTGAGGAAGCGTACGCCCTGTACCCCGTCGAGCAACAAACGGCACAACACCACATACGGGATGCGGTAGGCCGGAAGGTTTTTCACCAGGGTAAAGAGGCTGTTGCGGAAATTGAGGAAGGTCTTGCGCGCGTCGTATTTCTGAAGGGTCGCCCCACCCACGTGGTACACGATACACGAAGCGAGGTAACGGATCCTTCCGCCGGTATTGAGGATGCGCCAGCAGAGGTCGATCTCCTCCAAGTGCGCAAAAAAGTCGTCGTCGAATCCCCCGAGCGCGCGGAAGGCATCCCGGCGGACGAACAGGCAAGCGCCCGTAGCCCAAAAGATATCGGTATCGCAATCGTACTGCCCGCGGTCCTCCTCCACCACGGTAAAGATACGCCCCCGGCAGTAGGGGTACCCCAGTTTGTCGATAAATCCGCCCGCTGCACCGGCATACTCGAACATCCGCTTGTCCTTGTAGTCCCGCAGGCGGGGTTGGGCGGCGGTAATGCCCGGATCGCTCTCAAAAGCGCGGATGGCGGGGTCGAGCCACCCGGGGGTAACTTCTATGTCCGAATTGACCAGCACGAAGAGGTCTTCCTCAAGGCCTTCGAGGGCGACGTTGTATCCTTTGGCAAAGCCGTAGTTGCGGTCGTTGCGGATGATCCCCACCTGGGGATAGTGCTCTGCGAGCCACGCCAGCGAATCGTCCGTAGAGGCATTGTCCGCCACATAGATCCGCGCCTGGGGGTGGTTGTTCTCCACCAGCGAGGGCAGGAACTTCTCCAGAAGCGCCCGACCGTTCCAGTTGAGCACTACTACCGCTACGCGCAAGGGTTTATTTTCCTTCTCCATCGTTCTTTCTCGGCAGATCTCCCTGCGGATGTGTTTTTTCTTCCTCCCCACGGGGGCAATACTTCCATCGGCGGTGCGACCAGAGCCAATCCTCGGGCTTTTCCCGGATCTGGGCTTCGAGCCGGACGAAGAACCGGTCGACGATGTCGTACGGGGCGACCTGCTCGCCAGGGGTATAGATGCGCGTTGCCCGCACCGAATAATGCCCTCGGGCGGTGCGCCGCATATCGAGGAAGATCACGTCGTATTTCAAGGCGACGGCCAGCGAATGCACCCCGATGTGCACCGGGGTCTCCACGCCGAAGAACTTCGTCCAATGTTTTATCAACGGTCGGGCCGGACTTTGGTCGGCCACGAAAGCCACCATCGTCCCTCCGTCGTTTTTCAGGCGGGCAAGGCCCAACAAAGCGTGCTTGGCTTGCATGGCTTCCATCCCGAAACGCTCGCGGGCATGAAGGGCACAGTTGTTGACAAAGGCATTTTCGATGCGCTGGTACAGGGCGATGGTCCGCATCCGGGGATAGAGCAACTTGGTAAACATCAGCCACTCCCAGTTGGCATAATGCCCGAAGACCATGATATGGTTTCGGCCCGAGGCGAGCATCTGTTCAAACTCCTGGGGATTTTCATACCGCAGGCGCTCCTTGGCCTTCTGCGGAGAAAGGGTAAACATCTTCAGGGCTTCGAGCATCGTATCGGCAAACCCCCGGTAAAACCGCCTGGCCACCCGCCGGTGCCATTCCGGAGACTGCTGCGGGAAACAAAGCCGGAGATTGTCCCGCACGGTCTTCCTCCGATAACGCACCCCATGGCACAGCACCCACGACGCCACGTCCGACAGCGCGTAGATAAACCAGAACGGCATCCGCGAAATCCCTTTAAGCAGGTAAAAACCTATCTTGGACAACATGAACAGACCAGGTTTGCAGGTGAGGGACAAATTTAGTAAAATTACCCGAGCGGAGGAAAAAAACGACGTGCTTCCTCTCCCTTCCGACCGTTTAATTGGAATATTTCCCTCGCCCCGCGCCCGGGTTTCACGATCTTTGGATAAGACAGGAGGCGCCTCGGCAAACTCCTCGGGGAAAAACTTCGTCCTCCCCCTGCCGCTTTGCGCC
>DVLY01000018.1 GCA_018715295.1 Candidatus Merdimorpha stercoravium
CAGGTGCTCTAACCAACTGAGCTAAGGGACCGTCTTTCGCACAAAAGTGGGTGCTTTGTGCGCGAAAAAGACGTGCAATATTACGACAATTTTCACTACCTTGCAAATAATGTCCGGCGGAAAAAGCGTACCGGACCCGGCCTATGGAAACGATCGAAAACCTGATCCTCGATTTCGGAGGAGTGCTGCTGGACTTGGACGAACGCGCCACCTACGAGGCTTTTGTGGCCCTCGGGCTCGAAAAAGTCCCGCCCGAACTCACGGCCGTCAATTTGGATTTTCAGCGGGGAAAAGTAGGCCGGGAACAGTACGTAGCGTTTCTCAAACGCTACCTTCCTCCCGGCACGACCACCGCACAGGTCGAAGATGCCTGGTGCGCAATGCTCCGCCAGGTGCCCCCCGCGCGATGGCATTTGCTGGTGCGTCTGGGAAAACGTTATCGCCTGTTTCTTTTGAGCAACACCGATCCCATCCACATCGACCGTCTGCGCCGCCGGATGGACCTCGACGCTTTCGAACAACTCTTCGAACGGGTGTATTACAGCCAGGATACCGGCCTGCGCAAACCCGAGCGGGCGCTCTTCGAACGGGTGCTTCGGGAAAACGGCCTCGACGCCGCCCGGACCCTCTTTGTGGACGATACGCTGGAAAATGTCGAGGGGGCGCGTGCCGCAGGTCTGCAGGGACTTTGGCTGGACCTCTCCCGCCGCCGTCCCGACGAAGTGCTCGCTGCTTTGGCCCAGGGGAATGTCCTCCCGTAGGGAGATCGGAGCCGTGTCGGGAGAGAAAGCATTGGCCGAAGAACCTTTATGTATGATAAGGTTCTGTCAAAAAATCTCGACCTGGGTACCTGTCGGGACGCGCTCGTACAGGTCGGCCACGTCGGCATTGGTCATGCGGATGCACCCGTGCGAAGCCGGTGTGCCGATGAGTCCCTCTTCGGGCGTACCGTGGATGTAGATGTAGCGCCGGTAGCTGTCCACCTCGCCTCCTTGGTTGATCCCCGGCTGCACCCCGCGCAAGCGGAGGATGCGGGTGGTGATGCGGTCCTGTCCCGAAGGGATCTTTTCCAGGCAAGGGGGGACGATCTCCCCTGTATAGACACGGGAGACGAACACCCCGCCCAAGGGAACACCGTCGCCGTATTTTTCGGCCACCTCATGGAAGCCTATCGGGGTGCGGTTCGACCCTTCCCGGCATCCGGCGCCGTACCGGGAGGTAGAGCAGGGATAGCTCCGTACAAGTTCCGTTCCTTGATACAAAGTGAGCCGCTGGGCGGCAATATCGACGACGATGCGCATCATTTCCGGCAGAAGTTTCGGTAGAACAGTACGATGGATTCGATGCCCCGGTAAAATTGGGCGAGGCTGTAGTTTTCATTGGGCGAGTGGATAGCGTCGGTGTCCAGTCCGAATCCCATCAGGATGGTCTTGCGTCCCAAGTATTTTTCGAACATCGGCACCACACCGATGCTGCCGCCCCCGCGCACCGGTACGGTGGGACGGCCGTACACTTCGGTCAGCGCTTCGGCCGCCGCCTGGTAAGCGCGTCCGGAAACGGGAGTAACGTACGGGTAGGCCCCCTGGGTGGGGACGACTTCTACCTCGACACCTCGGGGTGCCAAGCTCTTGAAATGCTCGACAAAGGCCCGGTTGACCTTTTCGGGGTCCTGGTTCGGTACCAGCCGGATGGAGATCTTGGCGTGCGCCTGTGCCGGGAGGATCGTCTTGGCTCCTTCGCCCGTGTATCCGCCCCAGATACCGTTTATGTCGAGTGCCGGGCGGATGGTGGCGCGCTCGCGGGTGTTGTAGCCCTCTTCACCGTTCACTTCCGATACGCCCACGTTGGCTTTGTAGCGCTCCATGTCGAGTAGCAGGGCGTTCATCTGCTGGCGTTCCTGTGGGGAAACTTCCTGTACGTCGTCGTAGAAATGCGGGATGGCGATCCGTCCCGACTCGTCGTGCAGGGCGGCGACCATTTCGCACAGCGCCGTGCAGGGATTGACCACCGCTCCGCCGAAATGTCCCGAATGCAGGTCGCGCGAGGGGCCTTTGACCGTTATTTCGAAATACGAAAGCCCGCGCAGGCCGGTCATCACCGAGGGTTGATCCTTGCCCGCCATCGTAGTGTCGGAAACCAGTACCACGTCGCAGGCCAGCTCCCGGGCGTGGTCGCGCACGAAAGCGTCCAGGTGGGACGAACCGGCTTCCTCCTCGCCTTCGATCAGGAATTTGACGTTGCAGGGCAGGGTGCCGCTGCGCATCATGTATTCGAAGGCCAGCACGTGCATGTACATCTGTCCCTTGTCGTCGTTGGCACCCCGGGCCAGGATCGCCCCTTCGGGGTGCAGGTCGGTCTTCCGGACGATGGGGTCGAAGGGAGGGTTCTTCCACAGTTCCAGCGGCTCGACCGGCTGCACGTCGTAGTGTCCGTACACCAGCACCGTAGGCAGGGCGGGGTCGAGTATCTTTTCGGCCATTACGGCCGGATGGCCGCCGGTTTCCATCACGCAGGCCCGGTCGGCACCCGCTGCCAGAAGTTTGGCTACCAGGGCATCCGCCATGCGGCGCATGTCGTCCCGGTGGGCGCTTACCGCCGAGATGGAGGGGATGCGCAGCAGGGCGAAGAGTTCGTCGAGCATGCGCTCTTTTTCGCTTTCGATGTAGTTCTGCAGGTCTTTGCGTACGATTTCTTTCATCGGTCCGTCCGTTTTTTCGTGCGACGAATGTTTTTTTTCCGCTCCTTCGGTGCGAGGGAGGATTTTGTATATGGAATTAACAAATTTATAAAAAAATGTCATGTTTGGTACGTTTATCTTATCTAATTTTGTGCCTTCGAGACGTGTATGCG
>DVLY01000019.1 GCA_018715295.1 Candidatus Merdimorpha stercoravium
TTTTTGCCCCCGCCTGACGGAGAAGCAAGTGTTACTCTTTCGGGGTGAAGCAGATATCGTCCATCCAGATCATCGCCCGGGTATCCAGCCGGAAGTTCAGCGTGATGCCCTCGCGGCCCTTGCCCGGCTGCTGCTGCACGTAGACATCCACCTGGTAGCGTTTCCACTGCGGACTGTCTATCGTGAAGTTTTCATCGACCAGGGTGCGCCCTTTCAGACGGGCCGTAACGTTGACCACCGGGTCTACCGGACGGATTTTCTCCACCTTGACCTTGCCCCGGTCGTTCACGTAGTTTTTCTCCTGGGGGAATTCCTCCTGTGCACCGGCTTTTGCCCAGAAGGACAGCGTGTAGGTGCGTGCCGAATCGACGATGATCGGGAAATGCTGCAAGGTTACCCCCTCGCCGTTCTTGTGGGTGATAAGGCGCAGGGAATGCTCCCCGGTATGTGCCGTGCGCGAATCGACGAAGTAGGTCGATCCCCGTCCTTTGCCCACCTGGGCGTACACCGCATTGGGCACGCCGACCGAAGTATTGGCCTCGAAGCTCGGATCTACCACGTTGAGGCTGTCCAGCGAAGCGGTGAGCACCGGGTCGGCCTCCAGTTTGTACACCCGCGAGCCCAGAGCGTCGATCTTGTCCTCGATCACCCCGTTGCGCACCTGGATCGTCCGGTTCTCGAACGGAACTTTCAACTCGCCGGTAAAGTCCCAACCCTCGACTTGCAGCACGAGGTCCTTGGGCGTATTTTCCTTGTTCACGGCGGCGACCATCATGTTTTTACCGCGCGTCCAGGCGCGAGCCTCGACCATCGAATCGCTGGCAGCCACTTTCGGAGCCGGCTGTCCCGAGAGCACGTAAGGGGTCATCTCGGCTACTTCCAGGGCTACGGCAGCCGCTTCGCCCCACGCAGTGGTCGATTTCGGGAAACCGTTCTGCCCGTGGCGGATAAAGAACTGGAAGCCCCGCGAGCCGTTGAGCAGTCCCATGTACACCGAAGCGCGGATTTCGCCCGCCGTCGGTTCGCGCGTCCACCATTCATTCCCTCCGAAGGACTGGGGCACCAGCCAGATACCCTTTTCCAGTTGCAGGGCATCGGACATCGACTTTTGGAATTGCGCCACACCCGCTACCGGCTTGGTCGGTACCGGATAGAGGTCTCCCATCGAGATGTCGTAGCAGTCGATGTATTTGCGTTCCGAACCGTAGTGCATGAACACGATCGAAACCGGGTGGTACGGGTCGATGCTCTTGATCAGTTGGTAGAGTTCGCGCAGCACCTCCACCGGCGTGTTGCGTCCGTCGGGCTCGTCGGCCAGGTACCAGCTCAGCAGGGCCGGATGGTCCTTGAAAGCCTTGATCTCCTCGATGAACATCTGGCGGCGCTCCTCGGGGTCCTGGTTGCGGTTGTAGCCCGTGCCGGCCGTCGCTACGCTCAGCAGGTTGTAGTTTACTTTCATGCCCAGTTCGGCGGCGCGGTCCAGGTAGACTTTGCGCATCTTCCGGTCGGAACCCGGAATGCTCTGGTAGGGGGAGATCAGGTTGAAGCCCCGCACGACCTCCTCTTCCTGGATCATCGGCTGCACGGGCGAGTAGCAGTAAAACCCGTAGGGGATCAGCGGCATTCCGCGTGCGATCACCCCGCCCGTCTTACGGTCTACCTGGACGGCGTTGAATTTGTACGGCAACTTTTTCAGCTCGGCCGATCCTTCCACCGTCCCGTTGTCCGTCTGGACCGCATACTGGAAGCGGTGCGAGCCCTCGGGCAGGTCGGCAATGGGAACTTCTATCCCGACCATGCCCCCCGGCTGCTCTACCCGGGCCGAATACGTCTGTCCCGAAGCCGAGGTCAGGCGAACCGTAGCCCCGAGGTACGTGGAATCCTCGGGCAGGCATACGACAAATTCGGCCGAGGGTTCCTCCATGTAGTAGTCCAAGCGGAAAGCAGCCCGGATGTCTTTCGATTGCCCGTAAAGGCCGATGCCGACCAGGGCCAGGAAAATGAAAAGAGCTTTTTTCATAGAAAGTAGCGGATTGATGTGAACAGGTAATAGTGAAACGCTTGTTTATTGTGCAGGATGTCTTTTCTCTCCAAGGCGGCAACTTTTTGCCACCTCCCGCAGCGCCACGGCCGTCAGCACGAGGCTCACAGCGATGCTCCACCCCGGGAATACAGCCGGGACGATCCCCGGCAGATACACCGGCAGGAGGTTCGCCAGATTCGAGGTCAGATGAAAACCTGCCGGAATCCAGAGGTTGCCCGACCAAAGATACGAATATCCCAGCAAAACCGAGCACAGGAAAATGCCCGGAGTGTTCATCGCATCGGGATGCACCGCGGCAAAGAGCAGCGAGACCCCGAGGATGGCTCCCGCCGCCCTCCGTCGCCCCCGGCAGGCCATCCGCTGGATCGTCCCCCGGAAAAAGAGTTCCTCGCACAGCGCCGGCAGCACGGCCAGTACCAGGGCCACAGCGGGTAGTCCGCCCCAACCTCCCTCGCCTACGATACGTGCAATGGAGGCTTCGCGGGCATTTTGTACCTCCAGAAGCCGGGCAAAGGTCTCTTCGGACAGCACGGCGGAGAGCAGCCCGCCCCACAGACGGGATAGCCCTTGCAGCGCCGGTTGCAGGGCAAGGGCCGCCACGATGATGCCCGCGAGGGCTTTGCCCGGCGGCCGTCGGAACCCGACCTCGGCCGCCGTCTCCTTGGAAAGGAGCCCGCAGAGGACACCCGGCGCGCCGAACAGCAGGACGGTAAACCATCCCGCCGTAAACCGTGCCATCGCCGCCGTGTCCGCCCACGCGGGGAATACCCGGACGATGACCGCCTGTACGCCCATAGCTGCCAAGGTACACAGCAGGGTAAGCCCCAGCAGGCGAAACCACGCCAGGGTGTCCGAAGCGTTCGCAGAAGGGGAAATCGGGCGCATCGACGGGAAGGGATCGCCCCGAAGGGCGGCTTTTTGTGCCCAAATATATATCTTTGTCGCGATATTTGAACCCCCGGGGCGGAAAAAACCCCGGGAAAAACCACTTGCCATGATCCGCATAGACGACTTGATCCTCGAAGGATTTCCCGTGCTGCTCGCCCCGATGGAGGACATTACCGACCCGCCGTTTCGCGCCCTGTGCCGGCGGTACGGGGCGGACATGTCGTATTCGGAATTCATTTCCTCCGACGGGCTCATCCGCGGGGCGGAGAAAAGCGTGGTCAAGTTGGATTTCGACGAGCAGGAACGCCCCGTCGGGATCCAGATCTTCGGCGCGGATGTAGAAGCGATGGCGCTTTCGGCGCGCATCGTCGCTTCGCTGCCCAGCCGCCCCGACGTGTTGGACATCAATTTCGGCTGTCCCGTGGGGAAGGTGGCCGGGAAAGGAGCCGGCAGCGGTATTTTTCAGGATACCGACCGCATGTTGCGCATTACCCGGGCGGTGGTGCGCGAGGCGGGCGACCTGCCGGTAACGGTCAAGACGCGCCTGGGCTGGGACGAAAAGAGCATCTGTATCCAGGACCTGGCCGAGCCGCTGCAGGACTGCGGCATCCGTGCGCTGACCATACACGGCCGCACGCGCTGCCAGATGTACAAGGGACAGGCGCATTGGGAGGTCATCGGGGAGATCAAGCGCAATCCCCGGATCCACATCCCCATCATCGGCAACGGCGACGTAACCTGCGGGGAAGACGCCGCGCGGATGCGCGATCGGTACGGGCTCGACGGATGCATGATCGGCCGGGCGGCGGTGGGCGCTCCCTGGCTGTTTGCCGACGTGAAGCACTTCCTGACCACGGGTGAACATCTTCCTGCTCCGGATATTGCCGAACGGGTGGCCGTAGCCCGCGAACATTTGCAGCGGGCCGTGGCCTGGAAAGGCGAGCGCTTGGGCGTACTGGAGACCCGAAAGCACTACGCGGGATATTTCAAAGGTATCCCGGACTTCAAGCCGATGCGCATCCGATTGTGCACGGCGGATACTTCCGAGGAGGTTTTCGGAATCCTGGACAATATTTTGGATGATTTTTCGTCCCGGGCGCTTTTTTAGTGTCCGAAAAACACTAATTTTACGCTTTGTTGAAAACACCTTTCAAAAACGTCGAACGAAATACCTAATCTCTTCAAAACACAATGAATACGAAAAAACAGAATTACACGCTGCCCATCGTGATGATGTTCGCGTTGTTCGCCATGATCGCCTTCGTGACGAACCTGTGTTCACCGATGGCGGTGATCGTCAAGAATCAGTTCGGAGCTTCGAACTTCGCCGCCCAGCTCGGTAATGCGGCCAACTTCATCGCGTATGCGGTCATGGGAATCCCCTCGGGACTCCTGCTCGAGAAGATCGGTTACAAGAAGACCGCCCTGCTGGCGATCGTGGTCGGCTTTGTAGGAGTGTTCCTGCAGTACATGTCGGGTTGGGACAGCATTCAGAGCTTCTGGGTGTACCTCATCGGTGCGTTCGTCGCCGGTTTCTGCATGTGCATGCTCAACAGTGTGGTCAATCCCATGCTCAACACCCTGGGCGGGGGAGGCAACCGGGGCAACCAGCTCATCCAGTTCGGCGGTGTGTTGAACTCCACTTCGGCTGTTTTCGTTACCATCCTGATGGGTTCGCTCATCGGCGATGCGACCAAAGCCCAGATTTCGCAGGCTACACCTGCCTTGTTCATTGCCCTGGCCATCTTTGCCGTAGCCTTCCTGGTGCTGCTCATCTCCCGCATCCCCGAACCGGCTGCCGAGGTCAAGAAAAACAAATCCGACAAGAAAGACCCCTACAGCGCGTTTTCTTTCCGCCATTTCCGCCTGGGTATCCTGGCCATCTTCCTGTACATGGGTGTGGAAGTAGGCGTGCCCACGTATGTTCTCCAGTACCTGACCTCTTCGCCCGATGCGGCAACTCCCGGGGTGGGCATGGATGCCGGCGTGGCAGCGACGGTAGCGGCCATGTATTGGCTGTTGATGCTCGTAGGCCGTCTGTGCGGCGGCTTGCTGGCCGGGAAATTCTCCAGCCGGGCACAGATAACCACGGTGGCTTCCCTGTGCATCCTCCTGGTGCTGGTGGGTGTCTTCGCCCCGGAATCGGCAACCGTTACCATGTACGGGTTTAACGGCTCGCAGGGTTCGTTCATCCCGGCGGAAGTCCCGATGGGTGTCTTCGCCCTGGTGTTGGTCGGCCTGTGTACCTCGGTAATGTGGGGCGGTATTTTCAACATGGCAGTCGAAGGCCTGGGCAAATACACCGCGCTCGCTTCCGGTATGTTCATGACGATGGTGTGCGGCGGCGGTATCCTGATCCCCCTGCAGGGATGGGTGGCCGACATGACCGGATCGTTCGCAGCCAGCTACATCGTGGTGATCCTGTGCAGCGCGTACATCCTCTTCTATGCCTTGATCGGTTCCAAGAATGTGAACAAGAACATCCCCGTGGCCTAATCTTCAGTTGCGGGCAAAAAAGAGGCGGGGGCCATTGGCCCCCGCCTCTTTTTTGCCCGCAACTTGCCCGGGAAGCGTTTCCCATTCGGAGGCAAAAAGGGAAAGGAGGTTCCTAGAACAGGCTTTCGGAGTTTTTAGCGAAAGATAAAAAATTCGGCGGCCCGAAGGCCGCCGAACAAAGAGTATGGATAAACCGGTCGATCGGTATTATTTCGCCTTCTCGAAGGCCTGTTCGAAGTCTTCACGCAGGTCGTCGAAATCCTCCAGCCCCACCGATACGCGGATCAGGTTGTCGAATACCCCGGCCGCTTCTTTTTCCTCATCCGAAAGCTGCTGATGGGTCGTGGAGGCCGGATGGGTTACGATGGATTTTACGTCGCCGATATTGGCCACCAGGCGGAATATCCGCACGTTGTCCACAAACCGTTTGGCCGCTTCGTATCCACCCCGAATGCCGAAAGACATCAGCCCGCTTTGTCCCTTGGGCAGGTATTTCTGCGCCAGGGCGTAGTGGCGGCTGCTCTCCAGTCCCGGGTAGAGGACCCATTCCACCTGGGGGTGTGCTTCGAGGTAGCGGGCGAAAGCCAGGGCAGTCTGGCTGTGGCGCTGCATCCTCAGTCCGAGCGTTTCGAGGCCTTGCAGGATTTCGAAGGCCGAGAAAGGACTCAGGCAAGCGCCGATGTCGCGCAAGCCTTCCGTACGCAACTTGATGGCCAGGGCCGCCGGCCCCAGGTCGGCGTAGATCATCCCGTGGTAAGCCGGATCCGGGGTAGTGAACTCCGGAAAACGTCCCGAAGCCCGCCAGTCGAAACGACCCGAATCGACCACCGCGCCGCCCATCGTCGTCCCGTGTCCCTGCATGTATTTGGTCAGGGAATAGGTAACGATGTCCGCCCCATGGTCGATCGGGCGCAGCAATGCGGGAGTAGCCACGGTATTGTCCACGATCAGCGGGATACCGTGCCGGTGGGCGATCTCGGCGATGGCTTCAATGTCCAGTAGGTTGAGCTGCGGGTTGGGCAGTGCCTCGAGGAAGATCGCTTTGGTATTGGGTCGGATGGCTTTTTCGAAGTCGGCCGGGTCTTCCGTCTCGACGATGGTGCTCTCCATGCCGATCCGTGGCAGGCGGATGGCCAGCATGGTGTGCGTGCCCCCGTAGATGCTCGAGGAAGATACGATATGGTCGCCGGCGCGCATCAGGCACAGCAGGGTCGAGAACAGCGCCGCCGTTCCCGAAGCGAAGGTGCAAGCAGCCACACCGCCATCCATTTCCGCCAGCCGGCGTTCCAATACGTCAGTAGTGGGGTTGTTCAGGCGGGTGTAGATGTAGCCCGGTTTGGACAGGTTGAAGATTTCTGCGGCATCGTCTGCCGTGGGAAAATGATAGGCCGAAGTCAGGTACACCGGCACAGCCATTGCGCCGGCGTGTTGCTCGGGATCGAAAGCCCCTTGCACGGCCGTAGTGGACAAATGTGGTTTTTTCATCGTTACTTTAGATTTGAATGGGAACAAAAGTAACCATTTTGTGCAACCGGGAAAAATGTTTTCGTTACTTTTGTCCTCGCATAAAAACGTTCGGAAAAATGAAGGAAATCCGCATGGTAGACCTGAAAGGTCAGTATGAAAAGATCAAAGAGGAAGTGGACGCCGCCGTGGTGTCCGTGATGGGTTCCAGCGCCTTTGTCAACGGGCCGGAAGTATCGGCCTTCCAGCAGGAACTCGAAGCCTATCTGGGCGTAAAGCATGTCATCCCCTGCGGCAACGGCACCGACGCGCTGCAAATATCGCTCATGGCCCTCGGTTTGGAGAAAGGCGACGAAGTGATCACGGCCGATTTTACCTTTGCCGCAACGGTCGAAGTAATCGCCTTGTTGGGCCTCAAGCAAGTTCTGGTCGACGTCGATCGGCGTACCATGACCATCGATCCGGCCGCCGTTGAACGCGCCATCACCCCCCGTACCAAGGCCATTATCCCGGTGCACCTCTTCGGACAGACGGCCGACATGGCACCCCTGTTGGCTTTGGCTGAAAAGCATCACCTGGCCATCGTCGAGGACACGGCCCAAGCCATCGGAGCGGAATACATCTTCCCCGACGGCACGGCCAAGAAAGCAGGCACGATCGGCACCCTGGGAGCCACCTCGTTCTTCCCCTCCAAAAACCTGGGCTGCTACGGGGACGGCGGAGCTATCTTTACCAACGACGACCAGTTGGCCCACCGGGTACGCGGGATCGTCAACCACGGCATGTACCGCCGCTATTACCACGACGAAATCGGGGTCAATTCCCGTTTGGACAGCATACAGGCCGCGATCCTGCGCATCAAACTCCGCCACCTGGACCAGTACAACTCAGCCCGTCGTGCGGCGGCTGCCATGTACGACCGAGCGCTGGCCGGCGGCGGGAAGGTAGTTACCCCTTATGTGGCTCCGTACAGCCGCCACGTATTCCACCAGTACACGCTCCAACTGGCCGACGGGGTGGATCGCGAGGGGCTCATCGCCCACTTGAATGCCAAGGGTATCCCGGCCATGATCTACTATCCGGTAGCCCTGCGCAAGCAGAAGGCTTACGACACCCACGATTACGACGATACACAGTTCCCCAATTCCGATTTTCTGGTGCAGCGGGTCGTTTCCCTGCCCATGCACACCGAACTCGACCAGCAGATGGTGGACTACATCGCTGGAGCGGTACTCGAATATGTCAAGTAAAACCGCAGCGTGAGGCGGACAAGCAAAAGGCCGGGGGCATATGCCCCCGGCCTTTTGCTTGTCCGCCTGCCTGCACGCCACGGACGGAAGACCCCGGAACGAACCGCATGAAACCTTTTCGTCCCGGGAAGTGCCGGAATGCCGGTCATAAAAAAAACTCCGGCTCCCTTCGCGCCGAGAAATGCGTATGGAGAAACTCGCTGAACGGCGTATCGAACACCCGTGCCTGCGCGGGACAATCCTTCACACACGCGCAGCATTTGATGCAGCGCCCCTTGTCCGTGTCTATCGATCCGTCCGCCGCCCGGAAGATAGCCTGGGTAGGGCAACGTTTGAGGCAGCTCCCGCACTGCAGACATTTCTCCGGAAGTGTGATCGGCGCCTGAGGAGTGGAAGGCTTCAGCGCCTTGTACGGCCGGGAACCTTTTACGGGAAAATCGCAGGCCTGCTCCGGCGATCCGCAGCGATGCAGTTTTCCCATCACCGCAGCGGCGAAATCCCGGCACCTCTTCAAGTCGTCCTCGTCGGGGCGACCCTCGGCTACGGGTAGGGACGGCCGGCTGTAACTGTGCTCCCCGATGAAAGCCCCCGCCGCCACCGGGATCAAACCCCAGTCTTTCGCCCGGTCGGAGAGCTCCAGCAGCGCATCCTCGTAGTCCCGATTGCCGTATACCACCAACGCGACCGCCGCCTGTCCCTGTCCCCGCAGCCGGGCCAGGCGCTCCAGGGCCGTCGGCGCCACGCGCCCTCCATATACCGGAGCCGCGAGGAGGATCAGCGCATCCTGCGGCAAGGCGATCGGGTCGCAGCCCGGATCGCAGGTCAAGTCGATCTCCTCGAGGAGGCCAAGCCCCGTGCCTCGGGCCACTTCGCGGGCGATCCGCCTCGAAGTATGGGTCGGGGAAAAGTAAACGGTTACGATGCGCGAACAGTTCATGGGGATAGGGTTTGTTTTGGGAAAGGTTTTATCCGAAGAAAAATCTCCTATTTACTCGGAGAAGCCGGGGAATCTTAGGCTTTGTCCTTTTGCGAAAAATATTCGGCCACCAGCCGTGCGCGAGCCGCCCCGATGACCGCCGCGAGGTCTTCGGGCGCAGCACGGCGGATCTTCTCGACCGATCCGAAGTGCGACAGGAGTGCTTCGCGGCTTTTCGTCCCGATGCCTTTTATCGCGTCCAGACTCGACACCAGGGCACTCTTGGAACGCCGGAGCCGGTGGTGCGTGATGCCGAAACGGTGCGCCTCGTCGCGCAGTTGCTGGATGATGCGCAGGGTGATCGACCGCCGGTCCAGATAGAGCGGGAGCGGATCGCCCGGATAGAAGATCTCCTCCAGACGTTTGGCCAGTCCGATCATCTTGACGCGGTCGGCAATGCCCAGTTCGGTGATGATCTCGTACGCCGCGCTGAGTTGCCCTTTTCCGCCGTCCACGATGATCAGGTCCGGGAGCTCCTCCCCCTCCTCCAGCAGGCGGCTGTACCGGCGGCGGATGACTTCCTGCATGGTGGCGAAGTCGTCCGGTCCCTCGACCGTGCGGACGATGAAGTGCCGGTAGTCCTTCTTCGAAGGTTTCCCGTCGCGGAAGACCACGCAGGAGGATACCGGATGGGTGCCCTGGATGTTGGAGTTGTCGAAGCATTCGATGTGGCGCGGTTCGACAGGCAGTCCCAGGTCGGCTTTCATCGTCTGCATGATCCGGTTGGCATGCGCCTGAGGATCGACGATGCGCTCCTTGTTCATCCGTTCCATGCGCGCCATCCGGGCGTTCTTTTCGGAGAGCTCCACCAGTTGCCGTTTGTCCGATTTGGTCGGCACGCGCAGTTTGATCCCTTCGCCCAGCGAAATGTCCAGCGGAAAGGGCAGCAGGATCTCGCGGGCATTCGAGGCGAACATCCGGCGGATCTCCACGATGGCCAGCGAGAGCAGTTCCTCGTCCGGTTCGTCCATCCGTTTGTCGATCTCCATCGTATAGGACTGGATCACCGCTCCGCGCACCACCCGCAAGTAGTTCACGTAGGCATCCTGGCTGTCCGAGACGATGCTGAAGACATCCACGTCGTTGACCGACGTGCCGGCCACGGTCGAACGGGCCTGGTAGTTTTCCAGGCGGAGGATCTTTTCCTTTACTTTCTGGGCCTGCTCGAAAGCCAGGTCGCGGGCATAGGCGTTCATCTGCCGGCGCAGGGCGGCGAGCGCTTCGGAGAAATGTCCCCGGATGATCTGCCGCGCCAGGGCGATGTGTTCCAGGTATTGTTCCTCGCTTTGGTACCCGGCGCAGGGAGCGGCGCAATGCTTGATGTGGTATTCCAGACAGGGGCGGATGCGTCCCTCGGCGATGTTCTTCTCCGACAGGTCGGCCTTGCAGGTGCGCAAGGGAACCAACTCCCGGATCATCTCCAGCAGGACGTGCGCCGTGGTAACGGCCGGGTAGGGCCCGTAATACTCCGAGCCGTCGTTCACCCGCCGGCGGGTGAGGTAGATGCGGGGAAAACGCTCCTTCTTGATGCAGATCCAGGGATAGGTCTTGTCGTCCTTGAGCAGGATGTTGTACCGGGGGCGGAGGGTTTTGATCAGGTTGTTTTCCAGCAGCAGGGCATCCGCCTCGCTTTGCACCACGATAAAGCGGATGTCGGCGATCTTGGAAACCATCACGCGCGTCTTGGCGCTTTGGATGTTTTTCCCGAAATAGGACAGTACGCGTCGTTTCAGATTCTTGGCTTTTCCCACATAGAGGATCTTCCCCTGGGCATCGTAGTAGCGGTAAACGCCCGGGTCCTCGGGAATCGTCTTGAGGATCAGTTCGACGTGTTCGTTCATGGGTTTTGTGCCGCGGAAGCCGCGTCGATGATTTCTTTGGCGCGCTCGATCATCGAGTCGATACCGTCTCGGGAAAGGTTTACATCCAGCGCGCAGCGCTCGTCGGGGTCTACCCCCCGTTCAAAACATACCCCGCGGGCATCGGCTCCCTGGCTGGTGCTCAGGCGCAGCGTCCACCCTCCCGGCAGCACGCAGTCCATCGGCAGGCCCGCACCCCCGCCGGTGGAATCGCCCAGGACGATGACCTGGGGGAATTCCTTGACCATCGTTACGAAGAACGAGGTAGCACTGTAACATTTCCGGTTGGTGAGCACCACGATCGGTTTTTTGTATCCGGGACCCTTCGGGGAGGAGTAGTGATCCTGGTAGGGGGTAAAGTCGCCGTGCCCCGGGCCGTTTTTGTACCGCATGCGGTAGGTCAGCCGCCGGGTATCGGCCAGGAAGTCGGCCAGGTATTCCGCATTGTCGAGCGCCCCGCCGCCATTGTCCCTCAGGTCCAGGATGATCCCATCGGTCTGGGCGAAGCGGTCCAGGATCAGGCCGATGTAGGACGGAGAGGCGTTGAACGACTCGTAGTAGATGTAGCCGTATTTCCCGCCGTCCAGCAGGCTGTTTTTCAGTCCGCCCGAGGCCCAGTAATCCTCGCGCAGGTAGTTGCGCTCCACCACCGAATAGTCGAAGTTGGCCGGGGCGTCGAGGTACCACTTCCAGTAACGGGAGTAGTTGAAGCCCACGCTCATATTGACATGGCCGTCTTCCAGTTCGTACAGCATGTCGGAGAGGGTTTCGCACAGGTAGTATCCCTCCATGTCTTCGGTTACCTGCTGGCTGTACTTCTGGTAGGCGGCGTCCCAGTCGATGTCTTTCAGTTCGAGGAAGGAATATTTTTCATCGACCGTTTTCCAGACGGCATCGAAGATCTCCCGCCGGGAAAAATCGTCCGGGTCGGAGTCCATGAAGATACGCTCGCAGCCCCACATCAAGGGAAGGCACAGAGCCAGAGTCGCGATCGAAGTTTTGTATGCTCGGAGGTTCATCGTTTCTTTTCTTTTTTTTGTCTTCGGTTTTTCTTTTCGGCACGGGGAGCATTACAGGTTCATGTACAGCAGGAACGAGAGGCTGTGCACGGCTTGCCGCACCCGGTTGAGGTGCGTGTCGAAATCGTATCGCCAACTATAAGCGGCTTCCCAGGCATTGCCGTTGCGCATCGGATGATAGAGCCCCACCCGGGTTTGCGCCATGCCGTACCCGCCCAGGGAAGCGACCCGTACGTTGTCCATCCGCCCTCCGGGGAAAGGCAGGGAATACGACGGCCGGGCGACCACCGCCAGGATGTCGTACGAAAAAGCACCCGTGAGGCGGTACTCCCTCCGTCCCATCCGGAAAGGGTATTCGGCGTGGACTTTCGGGGCGAGGCCGGCGTGGAAAAAGTAATTGGCCTGGCTGTTGGAAAAGATCAGGATCTCGTTGTAGTAGGCCTGAAGGCTGAATTGCCCGCCGAGAAATACGCTCCAGCGAGCTCCCGGCCGGGAGACGAGCCGCAGGTATTCCCCTTCCAACGCTCCGGAGTAGCGGTTGGCTATCCGGGAGTTGTAGTTGGGCAGGTGGGCCGAGAGGAGCGAGGGCGAGAAAGTCCCCATCGGAACGATGATGCCCGAATCGTCGTTCAGTTCTCCCGAAGGGAAGATGTTCATGAATCCGTACCCCCCCCAAAGCGACACCCCCCACAGGCTTTTGGGTCCCCGGTTGCGGAATCCCACCGTCAGCCCGGCCTCCAGGCCGCTGACCGGCGTATCTCCGATGCTTTGGTCATTGACCAGGATGTAATCCGCCATCGGCCCGAAATACACCTCGCGCCGATGCGGTTGCCCCGTACAAATATCCGCCCCTGCCAGGATCAGCAGCAGGAGCCATACGTACCTTTTTTCCTTCATGCTATGCTTCGTTTCGTCTTCTTCGCCTTTTCGTCCGGTGGTAGGGGAGGTATTTCACCCCAGTCTGTCCGTCCGGAGTTCATTTGATGCTTACCGACTTGACCGTGTCGATCTGTTGGATCTTTTCTACCAGTTTTTTGAGCTGGAGGCGGTTCTTGAGCACCATCGACACCTCGCCGTTGAACATGCCCGCCTTGCTCTTGATGGAGATCGAGTCGATGTTGATGCCCATCTCCTCGGAAATGATCTGTGTCAGGTGGTTCAGCACCCCGACGCTGTCCACGCCCGTCACGTCGAGGGTTACGCGCGCCTCTTCCTGGGTCGAATCGATCCATTTGGCCGTCAGCACCCGGTATCCGTAGTTGGACAGCATGTCGGTAGCATTGAGGCAGTCCTTGCGGTGTACCACGATGCCTTTGCCCACGGTAACGAAACCGAATACATCGTCGCCCGGCTGCGGGTTGCAGCAGGAAGCGAGCGTATAGCTGAATTTGTCTTCGTTGTCCCCGAAGACCAAGCGGTCGTAGTGCGGTTTTTCCTCGGCAGCCGCCGGACGTACCGCCGCCCCGACGATCGGGGCACGGCGCAGCAGGTTGGTAAAGAACCCACCCCGTCCCGCCACGAACTGTTTGAGCGTATTGTTGTCCACCAGGCCTTTGCCGAAGCGGTAGAACATGTCCTGCGAATTTTCGGCCTTCAGGTAAGCCACCAGTTCGTTGACTGTCTTTTCGGTCAGGTCGATCTTCAGGTGCTTGAGTTTGCGCTCGAGGATCTCCCGCCCGTAGCGGGCCGTTTCGCGTACATCCTCGTTCAGGGCAGCCTTGATCTTGTTGCGCGCCCGGGTGGTCTTGACAAATTCGAGCCACTGGGCCTTCGGTTTCTGGTTCTTGCCGGTGATGATCTCCACCTGGTCGCCGCTCTGCAGAATGTAGTTCAGCGGCACCAGCGTACCGTTCACCTTCGCCCCCAGGCAGCGCGTGCCGATGGCACTGTGGATCGCGAAAGCAAAGTCGAGCGCCGTCGCCCCTTTGGGCAGGCTGCGCAGATCGCCTTTGGGGGTGAAGACGAAGATCTCGCCCACCAGCAGGTTCAGTTTGAACTCATTAACCAGGTCGGCCGCATTCACTTCCGCCTGTTCCAGAGTATCGCGCACTTTGGCGATCCATTCGTCCATGTATTTGTCCGAAGGCTCGCCGGCGTGTTTGTATTTGTAGTGGGCCGCATAGCCCTTCTCGGCCAGTTCGTTCATCCGTTCGGAGCGGATCTGCACCTCTACCCAGCGGTTTTCGGGTCCCATCACGGTGATGTGCAGCGCCTCGTAGCCGGTCGATTTCGGAGTGGCGATCCAGTCGCGCAGGCGGCCCGGGTTGGGGTGGAATTTGTCCGTAACGATCGAGTAGATCTTCCAGGCGCAGAACTTTTCCTGTTCCTCGGGGCATTTGTAAACGATACGGATCGCAAAACGGTCGTACACCTCGTCGAAGCTCACCCCCTTGTTGACCATCTTTTTGTAGATGGAGTAGATGGACTTGTTGCGCCCGGTGATGGTGTAGTCCAGGTCTTCGCGGTCCAGCATATCCTTAACCTCGGCGATAAAACGGGCAATGTACGCCTTTTGCGCCTGATCCGACTCGCGCAGCAGCCGGACGATGTTCTCGTAGGCCTCCGGCTCGGTGTACTTGAGCGAGAGGTCCTCCATCTCCGTCTTGATGTTGTACAGTCCCAGCCGGTGCGCCAGCGGAGCGTAGATGTAGAGTGTTTCCGAAGCGATCTTCTGTTGTTTCTGACGGATCATCGCCCCCATGGTCTGCATGTTGTGCAGGCGGTCGGCCAGTTTGATCAGGATCACGCGGATGTCGTTGGAGATGGTGATGAGCATCTTGCGGAAATTTTCCGCCTGAACGCTCACGTTGGAGTCCGAGATGCCCGATATTTTGGTCAGCCCGTCGATGATCCGGGCAATGGTCGGGCCGTACTCCCGTTCGATGTCCTCCAAGGTAACGTCCGTGTCTTCCACCACGTCGTGCAGCAAGGCCGAAGCGATGGCGGTGGCATCCAGGCTCATCTGCGTAGCCACGATCGTCGCCACGGCGATCGGGTGGAAGATATACGGTTCGCCCGAGCGGCGCCGCTGGTGGCGGTGTGCTTCGGCCGCTTGCTTGAAAGCCTTGTGGATCAGCGCCAGATCCTCCCGGCTCAAGGCGTGCGGAATGGACTGCAACAGCCTGCGGTAAGCCTTGAGGATGTCGAGGGCTTCCTTGTGGGATATTTCGGGAACCGGAGCTTTGCTTGGTGGCATGGCTTTTTGTCGGACGGAGCCGTTATTTGATGGGATAATGTGTAAAAGTAAGCAATTTCGCCGTTCGTCTGTCTTAACAGGGCAAAAAAGAAGTTCGCTTTTCCCTCCTTGGAGGGAAAAGCGAACTTCGGTATTCGGGGTGTTCCCGTGAACGGTCAGTCTATCAATACGGTCAGTCGTCCTTCGGAGGTCTGAGCCACTCCCGAGGAAACTTCCAGGGACAACTCCGTACCCTCTCCCTGCGGAGCGAGGTCCTCCCGCATCCGCGCGTCGGAAAATCCGGCTGCCCGACGGATGAGTACCCGCCCTTTTCCCAACGTGGAGACCAGGGGGGCATGTCCGTCCAATACTTCAAACCCACCCAGGGTGCCGGGCAGGAATGCCGCATCGGCCGTTCCCTGGAATACGTCGCCTTCGGGGCTGATGATGTGTACTTCCATAATGCGCGTAAGGGTGAAGGATTATAGTTCGCCGGCTTCCTTGAGCATCTTTTCTCCCTTCTCGGCAGCCTCGTCGATCGTGCCGACGTTGCTGAATGCCCCTTCCGGGTATTTGTCCATCGTTCCGTCGATGATCCGGTCGAAGCCCTCGATCGTATCCTTGATGTCCACATACACGCCCGGGCGTCCGGTGAACTGTTCGGCCACGAAGAACGGCTGCGACATGAAGCGCATCACGCGGCGGGCGCGCTGCACCACCAGTTTGTCTTCTTCGGAGAGCTCGTCCATACCCAGGATGG
>DVLY01000020.1 GCA_018715295.1 Candidatus Merdimorpha stercoravium
ATCGTTGCGTGCAAGCAAAAGGCCGGGGGCATAGCCCCTGGCCTTTTGCTTGCACGCAACGCAGGCAGAGCGATTATTTGAAAATATGGTGCATCAAGCGCTTGCGGTCGGAGATGCACTCCTCGAGCGAAATCATCGTTTCGGTACGGGTTACCCCCTCGATGTCGTCCATCATGAAGATGATCTCTTTGGCGTGGTGCGTATCGCGCGCCTTGATCTCGCAGAAGATATTGTACTGCCCGGTCGTCTGGTGCGCCACCACCACGTAGGGGATCTTGCGCAACTCGTCGATCACATGCTGGGTCAGTTTGGTCTTGGACAGGTAGATGCCCACGTAGGCCGTAAAGGAAAAACCCATCTTGGAGTAGTCGATGTTCAAGGTCGAACCCGTGATGATCCCCGCCTCCTCCATCTTGCGCACGCGCACGTGTACCGTACCGGCGGAAATGATGAGTTTCTTGGCGATCTCGGTATAGGGCATCCGGGTATTTTCTATCAGCAATTCCAGGATCTGGTTGTCTATCTCGTCCAATTGGTATCCGGAAACGGTTTTGAGGTGGGTTTTATTTTCCATAGCCGTCGATGTTTTTTTTGTTTTTAGCATATTTTTACCAAAAATAGGAACTGTTTCGAATAATGCAAAATATTTCTTTGAAAAAATTCAAATATGCAATATCGAACGCTTTTTTGACAAAAAACCGTCCCTGCCTCCTTTCCCGGATGCCAACCGTCGAACGGATACGCACGCAGGGATCGCCCGGATTAAAAAAGGCGTTTGGCCGGGGATTCCCCCGGCCAAACGGATACAAGGCATAGACTTTTTGCCTTTTTTGCTTAAAAATCTTTCATCCGCACCATTGCCACGATCGGATTGTCGCCCTCGCGGTACGAAGTCTTCAGGGCGCGCAATTCTTCGCTCATCCCCTCTTCGGGCAAGGTCTCCAGGGCATACGGATGAACCATCAGATACAGATGGTGTTGGTCTGCTCCGTAAGGCACAAAGAGCGTCGCACCGTCCATATCGCTGGTCAAAACCTCCAGACCGCTTACCTGCAACGTTTTTATCGCTCCGGAAGCCCGGTTGCGCACCGCCAGGAACGTATCCTTCCCTTTCCGGTAGGAGAACACCGTATTGACCTCCGTCGGGACCACGCCGATCAGTTGGGCCACTCCCATCTCCACCGCCTTCTTCGGCCCGGAGAGGGCATCCGGACGGTTGGCTATCACGAAATCCAAGTACTGATCCCTCAGGACCCTCTGGTCGTCTCCGAAGTCTATCGAGTAGTCCGCCGTAATCCCCTCTCCGGACACGGCATACACCGTATCGTTCAGCGGAGCGATCAACTGCACGCGTTCACCGTCGCAGACCAGGTTGGCGCTATTGCCCAGGATACTCCCGCTGCGCAGGTTTTTGTCGGTGTAAAGATAAAACCCGGCCGGTTTCCCCTCGTTCAGGTCGTAAAGCATCGCTGCCGGGATCCGACCCTCTTTTTCCAGGTCGGGGTTCGCCCCGTAATCCAGAAATCCCGCCAGGAGTCCACCGCCCAAGCACTCGATGTCGTAGACCCGGCAGTCCAGCGGCACGCTCTGCACGAATGTCCCGTCGAGATCATACACCAGGAGGCGTTCGGAACCCGAATCGAGGATCACCACCTGTCCCCGTTCCCGGTCTATCGCCACGTCTTCGATCGACGCGTACTCCTGCGGTCCCTCGCCGCGCTGTCCGATCTGACGGAGAAAATGCCCGTCCCGCCCGAACAGATAGACCGACCGCGCGATCTCTTTGTCCACCACGACCAAAGCCGTATCCAAGGGGATCAACAGATCGATTTGCCCCACCAGACAAGCCGGGGTCGTCTCCAGCGGGATGTACTGGATCGAGTCCGCCACTTCGGACATCTTCCATCCGGAGTTTTCGAAAGGCAGCTGCACTGCGGAAAGCTCGCCCGCATTGTTTTTCTTTCCTGCACAGGCCACCGCCAGCAAGGCAGCAACCAGGCTCAAAATAGTAGCTTTTTTCATCGTCGTATTTTTTACGTGTTTACTTGCGGCGAAAGTTCGCATGAACAAATGTAGTGAAAGGCGAGGGCATCGTCAAAACGAAAACAAGGTTTTCGAATTTGACAGTGCCGAGCCGCCTCCTACATTATGGAAATGTAGTGAAAGGCGAGGGCATCGTCAAAACGAAAACAAGGTTTTCGGATTTGACAGTGCCGAGCCGCATTCTATGTTATATAGTAAAAGGCGGACGCAGCGGACGTGGGGAGAGAACGAAGTTTTCGCCCGTGCGGAGCCGGGTGTGCCTCTCTGTTGAGAAGAAACGGCAGTCCCCCACCGGGCAAAATGCCGGAAAAGTATCTTTCCGCTCCATGCGCAGGTGTTGAAAATATGACTACATTTGTCAGCATAGGAAAATACTGTATCAAGTCATGAAATACACCCTTACCCTCCTGTTGCTTTCGGCCGGATTGTGCCTTTCGGCCTCGAACGGGAAAATCCCCCGCAAGATCGTCCGCGACAGCCTCCCGGTACTCACCGAACGCTGCGAAAAAGTCCTCAAGGCCGCTTACATGGCTCAGACCTACTTGGGCGAGGATCGGAATCTCCCCGGATGGGAAGGCTACCCGGTCAAACTCTACGAATACAAGACCGGTTACGACAGCACCGCCTGCGCCCGCAAGACCGGCAAGGTGTATCTGTTGAACCCCACGCCCGAGCAACTGGCCCGGTGGATCATGACCGCCGTATGGGAAGTCAAGGGCAACCTCGATTTCGCCTCTACCGAAAAGCTCCGCAAACAAGTCCTCTACCAGTCCGGAGCGCAATTCCCGGTATCCGGCGTGGTTTACGAAGCCATGTACAAACCGGGCGACTACTACCCCTACCTGTTCAAGGACGGAGTAACCGTCTGGCTGGCCGACAGCACGTATTTCTCCAAAGACCACAACCCGAATGCCGAGCAGCTGGATTTTTACCTGCACATGAAGACCACCGACCTCAAGCCCCGGGTAGGTAGTTACGCCCGCATCTGCAGCACCACCCCCGAACAGTACACCGCAGCCGGGGGAAAAGAACCGGTAGGTACCAACAAACAAGCTGCCCAGCATTGGCTCTATGTCGTGCGGAAACTCTACCAACAGGCATGGAATAGCGACCGGAACGAATTGATGGTCATCTGGGCCAAAGCCAATCTGTAAAGCCCTGTCCAACCCCTCCTGCCGGCCGAGGACTGTTTCCGGCAGTCAGGTGAGAGACGCAAAAAGTTGAAAACAACCTCCTGCCGCGTGCAGGCCTGAAAAAACACGAAAAGATATGTCAGAGGGAAGATTTGCCGTCATCGGAATGGGACGCTTCGGTTCGGCCATCGCACAGCGTTTGGCCGAGAAAGGAGCGGAAGTCATCGCCATCGACACCGACCAGGAGCAGGTGGAGTTGATCCGCGACCGGGTAACCTACGCCGTAGCCTTGGATTCCACCGACAAGGACGCCCTGCTCTCCCAAGGCATCCGCGACATGGACGCCGTAGTGGTAACCATCGGGGAAAACTTCCAGGCCGTGCTCCTGACCACCTTTGTCCTGCAGGAGATCGGCGTGCGGCGCATCATCGTGCGCGCCAACGGGGAGACCCAGATCAAGATTCTGGAGAAAATGGGGGTCAAGGAGATCCTCTCGCCCGAGCAGGAAGTGAGCAACGCCGTAGCCGAAAACCTGGTCAATCCGCACGTGCTCATGTCCGTGCGCCTGCCGGACGATTACGGCATCATCGAAGTAAAAGCGCCGGTCGGGATCGCCGGGCGCACCCTGGCCGAGATCGGCCTGCGGGAAAAATACAAACTCAACCTGGTAACCCTCCTTCGCTGGGATGGCACGGAGGACAATGCCGCAGAAATGCTCTCGGACAGCTCCTCGCATTCCAACCACCACATCCTCGGCGTGCCTACCGGAGAGACCCGCATCGAAGCCTCGGACATCCTGCTGCTCTTCGGCACCTCGAAAAGCATCCAACGCTTTATCGAGATCAACTCTTGATGCACAGTGGGCAGGCCGGAAACGGCGCCCCACCACACAAAGAACACGAAGCAAGAGGGGGAAGGACAGCGATATTCTTCCCCTTTCTTTTGTCTTTATTCCGGAAAAATCGCTGTAAAAAATGATCCGCCCCATCCGTATCGCCGCTGCCGTGGCCGGCAGCTACAACCCTTGCATCGGACCCTCCACGGCCACCTTCGATACCGAGCCCCTGTCCGCCGGTCAGATGCTTTCGCGCCTGGAAGCGATCGTCGGGTGCTATCCCGGGTATGTGTCCCTCTCGGAGGCAGGCGAGCTTCAAGGCTACGCCTATGCCCATCCCTGGAAAGAGAAAGCAGCCTATCGCTATACCCTCGAAACGACGATCTACCTCGCACCCCGGTTCGTAGGACAAGGCGTCGGCCGAGCCTTATTGTCGCACCTGGTCGACGGTTGCCGCAGGGAAGGCTACCGCTCGCTCATCGCTTGTATCACCCAAAGCAATGTGGCCAGCGAAACGCTTCACCGCAAGGTGGGTTTCCGCCCTGTCTCCCGGTTTGTCCAGGTGGGGACCAAGTTCGGCCGGTGGATCGATGTGGCGGATTACCAGTTGTTGTTGGTTGAGTAGTTTTTCGGGGAGGCTGTTTCGCGGGTGCGGGCAAGCAAAAGGC
>DVLY01000021.1 GCA_018715295.1 Candidatus Merdimorpha stercoravium
TTCTGTGTATCCTTTGAAGAAGGAGTTTTCGTAACTGTTTCCTCCGCACAAGCGAGGGCATAAAAAAACCGCTTCCCCAAAGGGAAGCGGACGATTTACTTTGTAGCGAGAGCTGGACTCGAACCAGCGACCTTCGGGTTATGAGCCCGACGAGCTACCTACTGCTCTATCTCGCGATGTTGACGGTGCAAATATACGGCAAAATATCGGCCGATGCAAGTTTTTTTCTCCCCCGGGGGAATTTTTCGTACATTTGCTCCGCTTTGCCGCCCCGGGCGGCACGGTATCCGATGAGAAAAAAACGCATTAGAACCACCTCTCCCGTTGTGTATTTTCGCCGTTGGGCGCGCCACCGCTATGCCGCTTTCGCATCGCTGGGCCGTCAGGTGAAGATCGCCCGCCTGCGCACCGACATGTGCCAGGGAGAAGAGCAGAAAGGTGGCCGTACGTTTTTCTCCTTCGGGGACATTTTTACCTCCTGCGACCGGATCGGGCAGGGAGAAATCCCCTCGCCACCCGACCTGCAGCAAGCGGAGAAGATCTTTTTGACACAAGTTTTAGCAGTAACTCCTCGGACCGATTGCCCGCAAGGCGCAAACCGACCCCGAGCCACGTATATGCCCGGGAAGGAGTTTGTTCCATCGACGGAACAAACTCCTTCCCGGGCTTGTTTTTTAACCGATCTGTTATGGACATAGAATCCCTGAAACAACGCGTGCTTTCCGGCGGAGAGATCGACCGGGAAGAAGCCTTGGCACTGTACCGCCAGGCGGACCTGGATGCCTTGTGCGCCGCCGCGGACGCCATTCGCCGTCATTTTACCGGCAACCGCCTGGACACCTGTTCCATCATCAATGCCCGCTCCGGCATCTGTTCCGAGGACTGCGCCTGGTGCGCACAATCGGTCTCGTACACTACCGGAGTGGCGCAGTACGACATCATCGACGAGCAGGACGCGCTTCAGGCCGCCTTGGGCAACGAACGCTATGGTGTGCACCGTTTCTCGATGGTAACCGCCTCGCGGGCCTTTCCCCGCTCGCGGGTGGAGAAAGCCTGCGAGATCTACCGGAAGATACACAGCCAGGGCAGCGGCCGCTTGAGCCTTTGCGCCTCGATGGGGCTCTTGGACCTCCCCCGGATGAAGATGCTGCGCCAGGCCGGGGTAACGCATTACCACATCAACCTGGAGACCTCCCGTCGTTTTTTCCCTTCCCTGGTGAAAAAGCACACCTACGATGACAAGCTGCGCACCATGCACTATGCCCGCCAGGCGGGTCTGAAGATCTGCTCGGGCGGCATCATCGGGATGGGGGAGACGGTGGAGGATCGCATCGACCTCGCGTTGGAATTGCGCAAGCAAGGCGTAAAATCCATCCCGCTGAACATCCTGAGTCCCATCAAGGGCACCCCGCTCGAAAACGCTGCCCCCCTGTCCGGGGAGGATGTCCTGCGAACCATTGCCGTGTGGCGTTTCATCCACCCCGAGGCCTTCATGCGGTTTGCCGGAGGACGTTTGCGGGTGGCCGACATCGTCCGGAGGGCGTTTTCCTCGGGGATGAACGCGCTGATGGTCGGCGACATGCTCACCACGGCCGGTCCGAAGATAGAAGGCGACCTGCAGATGATCCGCGAAATGGGTTTTGAACCGAACCGGGAAGAATAAATGAAATCGCTATGGTAGATTACGACAAAATAGACCTGAAAACAGACCGGGAACACCTCTGGCATCCTTACACCTCGACCATCGACCCCTTGCCGGTGTATCCGGTAGACCGCTGCAAAGGCGTGTACATTTATCTGAAGACCGGCCAGCGGCTCATCGACGGAATGAGTTCCTGGTGGGCGGTGATCCACGGCTATCATCACCCCCGACTCGACCGTGCCGCCCGGGCGCAACTCTCCCACGCCTCGCACGTAATGTTCGGCGGGCTGACCCATGCCCCGGCCGTCGGTCTGGCCGAGCGTTTGCTCACGGTGTTGCCCCAAGGCCTGGACAAGATCTTTTATTCCGATTCGGGTTCGGTCGCGGTGGAAGTAGCCATGAAGATGGCACTCCAGTACCAAAGCTCCCGCGGGAAATCGGCCAAGACCACCTTTATGACCATCCGCAACGGGTATCACGGCGACACCTGGCATGCCATGTCGGTCTGCGACCCGGTAACCGGGATGCACGGGATCTTCCACGGCCGCCTGGCCGTCCAACACTTCGTGGATACCTTTCCCGGAGGGTTTTCCGAGCCGGTGGACCTCTCGGTGGTCGAAGCGCTGGAAAGGGAAGTGAAGGCAAAAGCCGACACCCTGGCGGCCTTTATCCTCGAACCGGTCGTTCAGGGAGCCGGAGGAATGCGCTTTTACAACCCGCAGTACCTCGTACACCTGGCCCGTATCTGCCGCAAGTACGACGTGCTGCTCATCTTCGACGAGATCGCTACCGGCTTCGGACGCACCGGATGCTGGTGGGCCGGGCAGCACGCCGGGGTGGTGCCGGACATCATGTGCATCGGCAAGGCGATCACGGGTGGTTACATGTCCTTTGCCGCGACCATCGCCACGAAGGAAGTGGCCGATACGGTATGCGCAGGGGAGGCCGGTTGTTTCATGCACGGCCCGACCTTCATGGGCAACCCGATGGCCTGCGCCATTGCCTGCGAGAGCTTCGACCTGCTTCGGGAAAAAGGGTTTTCCCGGATCGCTCAACTGGAGAGCATCATGCGGCGGGAGTTGGCTCCCGCCGCCGAGCTGCCCACCGTGCGGGAAGTGCGCGTGTTGGGAGCCATCGGGGTGGTCGAAATGGCGCAGCCGGTCGATATGGCCACCCTGCAGCGAAAGTTTGTCGAAAACGGTATCTGGGTGCGCCCCTTCGGACGCCTGGTGTATATCATGCCGCCGTATGTGATCACCGATGCGCAGTTGCAACGCCTGTGCCGGGCAATGATCCGGTGCATCGCCGAGTAACGGGGACGGAAAAGGAAAAACGAAACGTTATGCCACAGCAGGAAAACAGCAGGGCGTTTTACCGGGACCTCGAACAGCGCTTGGAGCAGCTGCGCCGGCAGGGGCAGTGGAGGGAACTCCGCCGTTCGGACTACGGACTGCCGGAGATGACCTTCGAGGGAACGCGCTATCTGAACCTCTCGTCCAACGATTATCTGGGTCTGGCCAACGATGCCGCGTTCAGGGGGGAATTCCTCTCCCGGGTGCAGGACACCCGTCTGGGGGCGACCGGATCGCGGCTGATGACGGGCAATACGCTTCCGTATGCCGATTTCGAACAGCAGTTGGAGCGCGCCTACGGGCTCCCCGCGCTGGTTTTCGGTTCGGGCTACCATGCCAATACGGGCGTTCTTCCCGCGCTGGTCTCCTCGGGCGATCTGGTGCTGGCCGACCGTCTGGTGCACGCCAGCATTCTCGACGGGGTGTTGGCCTCCAAAGCCGACTTCCAGCGTTACCGCCACAACGACTACGAGCATCTGGAAACCCTGCTTGCGCGCAACCGTTCGCGGTACCGCTACGTGTGGATCGTCTCGGAAACCATCTTTTCGATGGACGGCGACCGGGCCGACCTGGCGCGTCTGGTCGATCTCAAAAACCGTTACGAAGCCCTCCTGTACCTCGACGAGGCGCACAGCATCGGGACCGACGGCGAGGACGGCTTGGGAATGTGCCGTCAGGCAGGCGTACTGGAGCAGGTCGATGTGGCGGTCTTTCCGATGGGCAAGGCAATGGCTTCGCACGGGGCATTCGTGCTGGCCAAGAGGCCCCTGCGGGACTATCTGGTCAATACCTCGCGGCCGATGATCTTTTCTACGGCGCTCCCGCCGGTCTGCGTGGCCTGGAGTGCCTTTGTCTTCTCGCGGATGCAGTCGATGGCATCGGAGCGCGAGCGTTTGCAGCACAACTCCGCGCAACTGCGCGAAGGGCTCCGGGAAATGGGCTACCGGGTGTTGGGGCAGAGCCACATCCTGCCGGTGGTCTTCGGGGACAATGAGGCGGTTTTGCAGGCCTCCGCGCAGCTGCGCGCACAGGGGATATGGGCCACCGCGATCCGTTACCCGACCGTTCCCCGGGGCGAAGCGAGGATCCGCCTGTCGGTCAGCTCCGCATTTTCTTCCGATCAGATACAGCGCATCTTGCAAGCATTCGATACATGTAAAAGATGAAACATCAGTGGATCTGTAAACATACGGAGGGAGCCCGCCGGGTTCTTCTCTTTTTCAACGGCTGGGGGCAGGACAGCCGGGCTGTAGCCCGGCTGTCCTGCCCCCGGGATACCGACGTGGTGATGTTCTATGCCTACCACAGCGAAGGCGATTTCGACTTTTCTTCCCTGGCGGGATACCCGCAGCGCGAAGTAGCTGCCTGGTCGATGGGGGTGTGGTACGCCTCTCGCCTGAAGGCTTTGCAGGACGTGCAACCCACCCGGACGGTAGCCCTGTGCGGCACGCCGTGGCCGATAGACGACCGCTACGGAATCCCTTGTGCGGTGTTCGACGCTACGCTCGCGGGACTCTCGCCGCGTTCGGTGGAGAAGTTTGTCGTGCGGATGGAAGGAGGCGTTGCGGCCTACCGGCAGAGCCCCCTTTCGCAGCCGGGAAGCCGCAGCTTCGAAGATGTGCGCAGCGAACTGGAATGGTGGCATCGGGAGTGTTTCTCGCAAGGGGAGGCGCCCCTCGTTCTGGACTGGCAAAAGGCTCTGGTAGGGCTTTCGGATGCCATTTTCCCGCCGGAGAACCAGCTCCGCGCCTGGCAGCGCGCAGGCGTGCAACCCTGCAGCCAGGCGCAACTGCCGCACGATCCTTTCCCTTCGTTCGGGTCGTGGGATCAGGTGTTCGACTTCTGACCCGTCCGGGAACGGGAGAAAACGGAGGGCAAGAGAGAAAAAGGAAAAAAGAAGGGAGAAAAACGGATTTGAACGCGTGAAAAACGAAACGATACCCGAAACGAAACCAACGGAGCCCACCCAACGCATCCACCGTGCCTTTTCCCGTGCGGCCGATCGCTACGAAGGGGCAGGACAGATGCAGGACTATGCCGCCGGGTGCTTGGCCGAACTGTTCCGAAGGTCTTTGGGAGGGGAAAAGCCCCGCCGCGTGCTGGAGATCGGTGCCGGCTCGGGTTTTCTGACCCGCAGGCTGCGCCCGGAAGTGCTTCCCGGCGGGGTTTACACGGCCAACGACCTGACGGAGAGTTTTGCCCATCGGTATCGCTCCTGGGGGTGCGTTCCCCTGGTGGGCGATGTGCTGCAGGTGGCGTTGCCCCAGGGACAGGACGCGGTGGTTTCCTCGAGTTGTTTTCAGTGGATAGCCGACCTCTCGGGGCTGTTCCGCCGCTTGGCCGCTTGCCTGGCCGAGGGGGGAGCGCTGTGCTTTTCGACTTTCGGGCCGGAGCATTTCTTGCAGGTCAAGTCCCTCACGGGGGTCGGTCTGGAGTATCCTTCGCCCGAGCGGATCGCCGGGGAGTTGCTCGGTGCGGGGTTTGAAGTAGGGGAATCCCTCCGGGAAAAGGACCTGCTCCGTTTCGATACGGCCTGGGAGATGCTCCGGTATTTCTCCGCGACGGGGGTCAATGGCATCGCCCGTCCCGCAGAAGGGCTTTGGACGCCGGGGCGCTTGCAGGACTTCGAGCGGCGTTACCGGCAGCGGTACACCGCTTCGCCGGGCGAGCCGCTGCCCTTGACGGTGGATTACCTCTGGTTTTCGGCCCGCAAAAGGCGTTGAAATCAGGGCTGAAGGAAAAAGAAGGAGCGCTCGGCTTTCGCTATTTTTGAATAAAACAGGATGCGCCTCGGCAAAGCCTCGGGGAAAAACTTCGTTTTCCCCTTCCCGCTGCGCTCGGCTTTCCCTATCTTTTCATAAGACAGGATGCGGCTCGGCCAATCCCTCGGGGAAAAACTCCGTTTTCCCCCTCGGCTTTGCGCTCGCCTTTCACTATCTTTGTCATGCCAGCCATGACAGAAGAACAGCTCAATATCCTTCGCAAATATTTTCCCGCTCCGGCCCTCCCGTCGGTGGCGCAGTGGATCCCCCGCCATGGGGTGTATCTGTGCATTACACGTGCGCGCAGGAGCAAACACGGCGACTTTACCCTCGCTCCGGTGCGGGGGATGCACCGTATAACGGTCAATGGTTCGCTCCATCCTTATGCTTTCCTGCTTACCTTCGTGCACGAGTTGGCCCATCTGCGGGTGCTCAAGCGTTACGGCTCGCGGGTGATGCCGCACGGAGCGGAGTGGAAGGCGGAATTCCGCGCCCTGATGCTCGCCTTGGACCTGCGGGCCATCTACCCTCCGGATGTGTTGGTGCCGCTGGCCGACTACCTGAAAAACCCGAAGGCGTCCTCCGACCGCCATACGGCCCTCGCAATGGCTTTGGAACGCTATTCGCAGCCCGAAGCCCGGAAAGCGGAAATGACGCTGGTAAGCGAACTGCCTGCCGGGGCGCATTTTTTGTTTCGGGGGCAGCGCGAGTTCGTGTTGGGAGAAAAGCGCAGAAGGCTGTATCTTTGCACCGAAATCGACACGGGGAGGAAGTACCTGTTTCAACCCCATATACGCGTGAAATTGAAGACGAACGATGAATAAAAATTACTATGCGGTCATCATGGCCGGCGGGGTGGGCAGCCGTTTTTACCCGATGAGCACCCGCACCCGGCCGAAACAGTTCCTCGATATTCTGGGTACGGGCGAGACCCTGATCCAACAGACTTTCCGCCGTTTGAGCGATGTCGTCCCGCAGGAAAACATCTTTGTGGTCACCAATGTCATTTACCACGATGCGGTATTGGAGCAGTTGCCCGCCTTGACCGACGATCGGGTGCTGTGCGAACCCTTGATGCGCAATACGGCTCCCTGCATCGCCTATGCTTCGTACAAGATCCGCAGCCGCAACCCCGAAGCGGTGATGGTGGTGGCCCCTTCGGACCATTACATCACCAACGACCGGGCTTTTTCGCACGATGTGCTCCTCCTGTTGGAAAAGGCGGCACAGACCGATCGCCTGTACACGATGGGGGTGCGTCCTACGCGGCCCGATACGGGGT
>DVLY01000022.1 GCA_018715295.1 Candidatus Merdimorpha stercoravium
CGTAAATGTTCAACCAAAGCTGTGTCGTTTTCAATAGCTACGACATTATGTGCGATTTTTAATAAATGAACAGTTAGAAACCCTTTGCCTGCTCCAATATCTAAAACTGTATCTTGACTGCTTATATTTGCTATTTTTATTGCATTTTGTATTAGCACTTTATCAATAGTAAAGTGCTGACCCGTAAAACGAACGGGCAATTTCTTTTTTGTCATTAGTAACTTCTTACAGGTGCTGAATTCAAGTTACAAATGCAACGGAATTCATATTAATAATTTGTTTAAATTTTTCGTTTGGTGTGAGGTATCCAAGTCTTTTACGAGGTCTATTATTTAGATTGTTTTCAATCCATTTAATACGCTTGTTGGTTACTTCACTAAAGTCCGTACCCTTTGGGATATACTGCCTGATAAGACCGTTAGTATTTTCATTGGCACCACGCTCCCAAGAGTGGTATGGCTTACAAAAATAGAAATTAATATCTAGTTTTTGTGATATATCCTCGTGTTTTGCAAATTCTTTTCCATTATCAGCCGTTATTGTGTGTATTAAGTTTTTTACTTTTCGCAATGCCCATACTGTAATCTTTGCTACAGGGATGGCTTCTTTCCCTGATAGCTTACGTATCCAGACTCTGCTTGTTGCTCTATCATTAATGGTTAGAATAGCACCTTTGTGATTCTTTCCAATAATTGTATCTATCTCTAAATCACCAAATCTTTCTTTTTGCTCTACTATTGAAGGTCGCTGGTCAATATCAACCCTATTGGGAATAAATCCTCTACCTGCGTTTTTAGAACCACGCTTTGAATATTTTCGCCCTTGCCTTCTAAGATATTTATGGAGATCCCCACCTTGTCGTTTATCATTCCATATCCAACAATATATAGTTTCGTGAGATACCATAGCTATATTTTCTACTTGGCTTCTGCCCACTATCTGCTCTGGGCTCAAATCCTTTCGTAGAAGCTTTTTTACACGCTTCTTCATAGCTTGTGTAAACACCTCCTTTCGCTTCTTTTCAACCTTACGTTTATCTGCCTTTCTTTGAGCAAGATCAGGGTTGTATTTTCCACTACGAATATCGCAATTGCGTTTTATTTCCCTATAGATACTACTTTTATCAACGCCAATAGCTTCAGCTATATCTTTTTTACTCATAGGAACTTGCAGCATCTTAGAAATTGCATACCTTTGCTTTTCGGTTATATGTTTACTCATCTACAACTTTTATTTCTTTGGACGGACAATAAAAACAAAGATAGTAACATTATCCATTCAGCAGAGAACAGAGGGATTTGTCTCTCTTTTCTCTCTGAAAAAATATTACTTATGCAGCTATTAATCCTGTACCAAAAAGTTGCATTTATAACTTGAACTCAAGAGAGAAAACAAGGAAATACGACGATGGAAACCAAACCTTTCGAGCAGGTGATGGAGCGCTTCCGTGCCCTGCGCATCGACGAACCGTTCGACATGATCGTAGCCATAGCCGACGGAGGCATCCTCCCGGCAGGGATCCTGTGCCGCAAATTGGGATTGCCGGTGTATCTGTTGCGGCTCAACCTTCGCGATGAGTGCCAGAACAAGCTGTACGACCAGCCGAAACTGCTCCGCCCGATCGATTTCGACTTTGCGGGCAAGCGGGTGTTGCTGGTCGAAGACCGGATCAAGACCGGGACGACGGTCCGGTATGCGAAAGAATTGCTCTCCGACGCGGCGACGGTCAAGACCTTTACGGTGAACGGAACGGCCGACTACTGCCTGTACGACGAGGCTTGTTTTCGCTTCCCGTGGGTGTTGTAAAAAGTGTTTTTTTGTCGGAAGCGAATCGGTAGTGCGTTCTCGGGTAATGTGTTAAAAAAGAAAACCGGCAGGAATTTTTAACAATAATATTTCCGCTTATATGGAAATATGAATATATTTGCAGGTAAAGACCGTGTTGCATGGTTTTGACTGTAAGGCGTTAAAGCGAATACAGGAAGTACAATTAACACTTAATACATAACCTAAAATTTGTTTTCGACATGAAAAATTTACTTGATCAAATCAAAGGGCAGATCGATAGTTTCGTAAAAGATGCCGAAGCTAACGTGGTAAAAGGCAACAAGGCTGCCGGTACCCGTGCACGCAAGGCTTCGTTGGAACTGACCAAGATGTTCAAGGAGTTCCGCGCAAAATCCATCGAGGCTGCTAAAAAGTAAGGCTTCGTCGAAGTCGTTCAATAAAAAACGGGGAGCATTTGCTCCCCGTTTTTTGTTGTGCTTATTGTCTTTTGAGTCGGGCGAAAGGACGTCCGTTTTTCCGAAAAATAAGGAATGTAAAGTCCCGGGACGGTTCTCACAGGCCCATAAGGGCGTTCTTCCTACCGGATTACTTGTCGCGGGTGCGCAAGTCGAACAGGTTGTAGCTCAACACGAGCGTGCCCCGCATCTGGAGCATTTTGTAGTCGAAGTACTTGTTGTCGGAGGTGAAAATGTCCTTGAGCCCGAAGGTTACCCGCAGACCTAGATCGAATCGGGTGAAGAGTTTCTTTTCATAACCGAGCAGCAACCCGGCGTCCCACGAGCCGATCGAGGAGGAAAAGTCCATCTGGATCGGGGCTTCCGGAGTAACGGCATTGCGGAACTCGTCGGGTTCGTTGCCCACATAGCCTTTGGTGGCCGTAACGCGGAAGCGGGTGCCCAGGTAGTAGGCTCCGTATGCGCCGAAGATCAGTTTGTTGCCCCGTCCGGAGGGGAAGGTGTATTTGGCGTATACGGGGACTTCCACCATGTTGAAAGCCATGGACATTTCGGCCGTCCCCGAAAAATATTGCGTCTTTTTCACCCCCTGGTCCGTACCTTCGAAGCGTTGGTTTTCTACTCGGGCGTCGGCATCGAGAGCAATCCGTTTGTAGGTAACCTCAGCCCCCAGCGCCCATTTTTTGGCCTTCAGGGGGATCGTTACCTTGCCTCCCAGCGAAAGGGAGAGTTGCGGGTATGGGTTGAACTTGTCCGGGATGTGCTTGAAGGGGAACGGTACCGCCCCGCCGATGTCCGTGCCCACCTGTACACCGATGGCAATGCGGGATTTGAGAGCGGTGGTATCGGTAGCTTCGTCGGCCGGCGTTTCCGTTTCGAGTCTTTTTTCAAGATCGCTCGCCATGGCCGTGCACGTACCCAGCAGGATGGCCAGCAGGATGGCATATATTTTTGTTTTCATGGTTTTCGTCGTATTTGAAAATAAGGTGGGCTACTCGTAATTCAGGCGGACATCGTCGATCATCAGCACGCTGCCCGGAGCGCCTTCGAAATAGTCGCCCCGGATACTCGAGGTAAATACGATGGCGATGTAGTTCGGGATGGTCGTCTGGTCGGTGTAGGCGATGTCTATGGTTGCTTCCACCCAGCCGTTGGTGTCGTTGATGACCAGTTCGCCGCTGCCTACCACTTTGATGTTGGCGGCCGGGTCCTTGTGGTATTCCATTTCGCCCTCCCCGGAATAGTAGAGCAGTTGTACCCAGGCCTGTCCCCGGTCTTTGCCCGAGAGGTTGACGAAGTTGCCGTTTTCTACCTTCTGCAACTGTTCGCCCGCTTTGTAGCTCATGCGGAAGGTCATCGAGGTGGGGCGTTTGATGAAATGCGAGCCGAAGAAGGTCATCTGCCGCGGGTTGTCCAGGTTGACATTCGAGGAGAAGTTTCCGGTAAAGGTGGTCCCGGCGGCGATGGTGCGGTAAACGAAGTCGACTTTCTTGGTCGTCATCTGGGCGCAAAGTCCGTTGGGACCGCTGGCCGGCAGGGTGCCCTGCACGAAATAGTTGTTGGCCGTGCACCAGTAGTTGTTGCCTTCGATGGAGGTCGGGTTGAGGTTGACCTTGTTGGTGTTGGTGTTGATCCACTGCTCGAAGTCGCTGTTGGGTATCTGGAACAACTCTTCCAGGTAGTCGCCTCCGCCGGTGGCGTTGTCCGAGAGCGAGATGGTGTAGGTATTGACCAGTCCGCTTTCGGCGATCAGGACAAACCGGTAGGTCTGTCCGTAGGTGAAGGTGAGCGGGGACATGAAATCCCACTCCTGACTTTCGCTGCCCGAGAGGGTAGGAATGTAGAAGATCTTTTCCGCTCCGGAGAACGTCGCCTCCACCAGCACCGAATACGGATAGTCCGTATTGGTGGCGTCGGTGGTTATCACGATCCGGTTGTCGTCCGGATTGTCCGATAGGATGATTTCCACGCTTTTCACCTTAACGCCGCTGGAAGCAGCGGTAACGATAAAACTGTCGATGCTCGTCTGGTCGCTCAATTTGTTCACTTTGTCGCAGGAGAAAGCGAGGGAACAAGCGGCCGCTAGGACGAAGAGTCTGTTGAATGTGGACATGAGTCGGTTTTTCATGAGTTTGATAAAACGCAGCAAATGTATGAATTAATCGATAAAAAATCGTGTTTTTTTCGGTGTATGCGTTAAATGATCTTTTAGGAAACAAGAAAAAGCGTGAGGGAGAAGATTCGTTGCTTTTTCTTTATTTCTTTTCCGCTGGTTCCAAGGGGGTTCTTTGGCACAGTGAGCGAACACGTTCTACGTCCGTCTGGCTTTCGGACATCAAGGTCAGGATGTCGCCCTGTTCGATGACCGTCGAACCGTTCGGAGCAAAGTATTTCCCGTCCCGATACACCAGGATGATCATCACCGAGTGGGGGATCTTCAGGTCCACCACTTTCTTGTCCACGATAAAGGAGCCGGGACGAGCCGTTACCTCGACCAGTTCGCTCTTGAAACTCTCGGATGTCTCGTAGTCCAGTGGGTGCTGGCGGGCGTCGCTGCCCGGCAGGTCGAGCCGCAGCCAGCGCGCCATCAGCGGCAGCGAAGTCCCTTGGATGAGTACCGAGGAGATCGAGATAAAGAACACGATGTTGAAGATCGTATTGGCCTGCGGTACGCCCGATACCAATGCGTAGGAGGCAAAGACGATGGGCACCGCTCCGCGCAACCCTCCCCAGGAGATGAAGATCTTGTCGCGGGCCGAAAACTTGGAGAAGACCATCAGGATAAACACGACTACCGGACGGGCTACCAGGATCATGAAGAACGAGATGACGATCCCGATGCCGATCACCGGGACGATCTCCGAGGGATAGACCAGCAGTCCCAGCATGAGGAACATCACCACCTGCATCAGCCAGGCCAGACCGTCGTTGAACTGCATCAGGCTGCGTTTGTGTACGAAGTTGCTGTTGCCCAGGATGATGGCCGAGATGTAGATGGCCAGGAAACCGTTGCCCCCGGTCAGGTCCGTTGCGGCAAAGGTGAGCAGTGTAGTGGCCATCATCAGCACCGGGTACAGTCCGTCGGTGTCCAGTTTGATACGGTTGATCACCCACAGCGAGGCTTTTCCGAAGGCCCACCCGGCGATGGAGCCCAGGACGATGGAGCGCACCAGCATCCACCCGATGGTGGCAAAGGAGGTATTGGGTTCCTGGATCAGGTAGATGAACGTGGTGGTCATGATGTAGGCCATCGGGTCGTTCGAGCCGCTTTCCAATTCCAGCAGCGGGCGCAGGTTGTGTTTGAGCCCCATTTTCCGGCTTCGGAATACGCCGAACACGGCCGCTGCGTCGGTGGAGGAGACGATCGCCCCGATAAGCAGAGAGACTAACAAGGAAAAATCAGTTACCAAATACACGAATCCTCCCACAGCGAAAACTGACAGCAAAACACCCAGTGTAGACAAAATAATGCCTTCGGTCAATACGGGACGGATGGTGGAAAACTTAGTTTCTAGTCCACCTGAATATATGATGAAGATCAAGGCGATATTGCCCACGAATTGGGCAAATTGATAGTCGTCGAATTCGATGCCTCCGATGCCTTCCGAACCAGCCAGCATTCCCGTGATCAAAAACAGGAGCAGGGACGGTGTGCCGAATTTATGGGAAGTCTTGCTCAAAACAATACTGATGAGCAACAGTAGGGCAGAGAGAAAAATAAGATGCGTCATATTTTGTTGATAGGATAAAAAATTATGTTTTTAAATGTCCTCTCTGTTTTTGCAGACTGAAGTATTTTCTCAGGCGGACAAAGGGGTTGTTTTCCCGGTTTTTGTTCAGGATCACCAGTACCACGGCGCAGACTACCAGGACGAATCCCAGCAGGGTGCGGCTGGTGAAAGGCTCTCCGAAATGCAGAATGCCCACCAGCATGGCGGTCAGCGGTTCGGCCGATCCCAGGATGGAGGTAACGACGGCTCCGGAATTCTTTACCGCCTTGAGCAGGGCGACGTTCGGGATGACGGTAGCCAGCAGGGCGACCCCGGCGATCATTTTCCATTGGTAGGCCGAGCGCACCGGTTGCAGGCCGCCTTCGGCCAGGGTGGTCAAGGCAAACAGGGCGGCACCCAACACGAAGATGTAGAACATCATCGTCATGCTGGCCAATGTGCTCACCGAGGAGCGGTTGACGATGATCAGGTACGAGGCATACCAGAAAATGGTCGATCCGGCCCAGGCCAGTCCCCGGCCGTCGAGGGCTCCGCCCGGCGTCCAGCACAGCAGGGCTACCCCGGCGATGGCCATTCCCATGGCGGTGAAGATGGTCTTGGAGCGGCGCTCGTGGAAAAGGAAGATCATCCCGCAGGTAACGATCACCGGGTAAATAAAGTGGATGGTTGTGGCCACTCCGCTGGGAATGTACATGTACGAATGTACCAGTCCGGTGGCCGAGGCTACGTACATCGCAGCCAGTCCCAGCAGGATGAAAAATTGACGGCGGGTGGTGCGCAGGTTTATGCGCCTTGCCAGCACCACGAGGGCCATTACCCCGGCCGCTACCACGAACCGGTAAAAGAGCAGCGACGAAACGGCCATTCCGTCCGCCATCAGGGGGATGGAAAAAAACGGCAGGAACCCGAAGGTAACCGAAGCGAACAGCCCGAAGAAAATGCCTTTTGCGTTGTCGGTCTTTGGGGTAGGATAAACCATCGTTTTTTTGGGGATCGGACAAAGTTGTACAAGTGCAAAGGTACGGCAAAAGCGGGAAGTTCACTGCGGGGGTTGCCAACTTTATTTCCTGCCGAAATCGCTCCCGGGGGAGGCCGGGGGTATGTATTTTTTTTATAAATTGCAACTTCCTACCGCAAGGAGGAAAATAGCGGAAGGCACACGGAAAAATGCTTATAATCAACTGGGTGATCAAAACGGTCAATCTTCTCTGCGCGCTGGCTTTGGCCGCCGTGTTCCTCTGCTCGCATTTCCCGCCCGAGAGCCTGCCGTATATCTCGGTGGCAGGGCTGCTCGCCCCGTTTCTGATCATCGTCAATGTGTTTTTCGCCCTGTTTTGGGTCATCCGTCTCAAGCCCTTTGCCTTGTATTCCATCCTGGCGTTGGCGGCCGGTTGGAGCCAACTGGGGCACGCGTTCGCCTTGGGCGGGGGAGAGAAGGTTTCCGAGGCCGATACGCTGCGCGTTGTCAGTTACAATGTCCACGGATTCAATTACAAAGACAAGGACGCTAAAGAGTCTCCGGCTGAGAAGATCGCCCGCGAGGTGGCCCGTTATGCGCCCGATGTGGTGTGCTTTCAGGAGTATGTCCGCGGCAAGTGCGACATGTCGGCCTATCGGTATTCCTACGTGCAGCCGCACGGGGGGGGGAACGACGCCGTTTTTTCCAAATACCCCATCGTGGGCACCGGCAACCTGGATTTTCCCCGCACGCAGAACAACGCCGTCTATGCCGATATACGCCTCCCCGAGGGACGTGTGGTGCGGGTGTACAGCGTGCATCTGCAGTCGCTGGGCATCAGCGCCGACGAGGTGAACGAACTGACTTCCCTGTCGTCGGATCAGCTCAAGGACCGAGCCAAAGGTCTGTTGGGGCGCCTCAATACCGGTTTTGTCCGCCAACAGTCCCAGGTGGAGGCACTGCGGGCGAGCATCGACGCCAGCCCCTATCCGTGCATCGTGGCGGGCGACTTCAACAACACCCCGTTTTCCTATGCCTTTCTTACCATTGCAGGCGACGACTTGACGGATGCTTTCTCCCAGGCCGGTTTCGGTTTCGGGCGGACGTTCCGGGCCATCAAACTCTATCCCTTGCGCATCGACTTCATCCTGGCGGACGAGCAGACGTTCCGCCCGGCGAAGTTTTCCACCTTGCGCAGCGATGCCAGCGACCACAACGGCATTACGGCACTCCTGGTGCTCGTCCCCGTTGCAGGAGATGGAAAAACAGCATCTGAAGACGAAAAACCGTAAACATAAGTCATGGAAAAAGAAGAAAACCTTCCCGCTGCAGGGATTCCGGTGAGCGAGATCGAACAGCAGATACGCAACGATTTCAAACCCCACACGTGGAACGACATCAAGACGAACGATTCGTGGACCATCTTCAAGGTGATGAGCGAATTCGTCAGCGGTTTCGACATCATGGCGCGCATCGGGCCCTGCGTGTCCATTTTCGGTTCGGCGCGCATCAAGCCCGGCTCGAAATACTACCGGCTGACCGAACAGATCGCCTACCGGTTGACCGGACTGGGCTTCGGCATCATCACCGGCGGCGGCCCGGGTATCATGGAGGCGGCCAACAAAGGCGCGTATTTCGGCGGGGGGACTTCCTGCGGGATGAACATCGAACTGCCGCACGAGCAAAACTCGAACCCCTTTATCGACAAGGACAAAAACGTGTATTTCAGCCACTTCTTTGTCCGCAAGGTGATGTTCGTCAAGTACGCGCAGGCCTTCGTGGTGATGCCCGGGGGCTTCGGTACGCTCGACGAGCTCTTCGAGGCCATTACCCTGATCCAAACCGGGAAATCGACCCTGTATCCCATCATCATGGTGGGTTCCGAGTACTGGGGCGGGCTGCTCGACTGGATACGCGAACGCTTGGTGACCGAAGGAATGATCGCCCCCAAAGACCTCGACCTGATCTCCCTGGTGGATACTCCGGACGAGGTCGTGGCGGCCATCGGCCAATTCTACGAAAAGAAAAACTTTACCCCCAATTTTTGACCGATCGATCTTCCCTTGCTTTTGTCTCCCTTGCGCTTTGACAGGGGGCATCGGGGAAGGGAAAGAAGTCCGGGAAACGGGAAAAAGAGTCGGCGGAACGGAAACAGGAGGACGGAGAGCGGGATACAGGAGAGCGGGATGCGGGAAAGAGAGCAAGGAGGGAAGAGGAAAACGCAGGCAAGGAGAGACGCAAACAGGAAGGAACAAAAAAGAGAAGCGATATGAAAACTTTGGTTTTGTCTTTGTTTTTGTCGGTGTGGGCTGCATGGCCGGCCGCCGCACAGCCGTTCTCGCCGACAGATGGCATTCCTCCGGTGCGTTACATCGAGGTAACCGGCTCTTCGGAACTCGAAATCGATCCGGACGAAATCATCCTCTCGATCCGTATCCGGGAGTACTGGGAGGAGGAATTCGACCACCGCTCAAAGCCCGAGGATTACCGTACCAAAGTGCCCTTGGAACGCATCGAGACGCAGGTAACCCAAGCTCTGATCGCGGCGGGCGTGCGCCAGGAGGACATTTCCGTGCAGGATGTAGGGGAGTCCTGGCGTGAACGGGGACGCGATTTTCTGATGGGAAAACAATACCAGGTGCGGGTGTACGATTTCGCTACCGTCAACCGAATCCTGCGCGAGGGCAATCTGCGCGGGATAGAGTCGTTCCAGATCGCCGAACTCAAGAACAAGGACATCGCCCGGTATCGGGAAGAAGGCAAGATCCTCGCTTTGCAGGCGGCCCGGGAGAAAGCCCAATATCTGCTCGAAGCGGTCGGGAAGCGTCTGGGCGACATCCTCTTTATCGTCGAACCGGACGAAAACAGTGCTTTCCAGCCGGTGCAATACCTGGAGAGCAACCTGACGATGCTCTCTTCGGCCGAAGGCGAAGGCGGCCTTCAGGACGAGAATACGGTCAAGATCAAATTGCATTACCGGATGCGCGTACGGTTCCAGATAGCCGATTATCTGCAATGAAGGACAAACACCAAGGAAGAATAACGAAGCAATAAATATCAAGACAAATTACATGGAGAACAAAGTTCTGATCCTCGATTTCGGTTCGCAGTACACGCAGCTCATCGCCCGTCGGGTGCGTGAACTCAATATCTATTGCGAGATCCATCCCTTCAACAAAGTGCCCGACCTGTCGGCTTTCGGCGCGGTGATTTTCAGCGGAAGTCCCTCGTCGGTGCGTCAGGACGACGCCCCTCAGGTGGACCTTTCGCTCTTTCGCGGACGGTTCCCCTTGCTGGGCGTGTGCTATGGGGCCCAGTATCTCGCGTACTGCGCAGGGGGAGAGGTGCTTCCCAGCCGGGTGCGCGAGTACGGCCGGGCCAATATCGTGCAGATCGACCCCGACGAGCCGCTGCTCAAGGGCATCCCCGTCGGCACGCAAGTGTGGATGAGCCACGGGGATACCATCCAGCAGCTTCCCCGGGGATTCCGCATCATCGCTTCCACGGCCGATGTAGCGGTAGCCGCCTACAAGATCGAGGGTGAGAAGACCTACGGTATACAGTTCCACCCCGAAGTGTACCACTCGGAGCACGGTACGCAGCTCCTGCGCAATTTCCTGGTGGGAGTAGCCGGCCTGAAACAGGACTGGACGCCCGATTCGTTCGTGGAGACCACCATCGCATCCCTGCGCGAGACCCTCGGGCAGGACAAGGTCGTGTTGGGACTCTCGGGAGGCGTGGACTCGACGGTGGCCGGGGTACTGCTCTCGCGGGCCATCGGCGATCGGCTCACTTGCATCTTTGTCAACAACGGCCTGTTGCGCAAGAACGAATACGAAAGCGTCCTGGGACAATACAAGGACATGGGGCTCAACATTGTGGGCGTGGATGCCAGCGAACGTTTTTACAAGGTTTTGGCCGGGGTTACCGATCCTGAAAAGAAACGCAAGGCTATCGGGGCATCGTTTATCGACGTGTTCGACGCCGAGGCGGCCAAGATCGAGGATGCCCGGTGGTTGGCGCAGGGCACCATTTACCCCGATGTGATCGAATCCTGCTCGGTCAAGGGACCTTCGGCCACCATCAAGAGCCACCACAACGTGGGCGGGCTGCCGGCCTACATGAAACTCAAGGTGGTCGAACCGCTCCGCACCCTTTTCAAGGACGAAGTGCGCCGCGTGGGAGCGACCTTGGGCATTCCCGACGAACTCCTCTCGCGCCATCCGTTCCCCGGACCGGGGTTGGCCATCCGCATCCTGGGCGATATTACACCGGAGAAGGTGCGGATCCTGCAGGAGGTGGACGATATTTTCATCTCCGCGCTGCGTCAGTGGGGGCTGTACAAGAAAGTATGGCAGGCGGGTGCGATCCTGCTCCCCGTTCAGTCGGTGGGCGTAATGGGCGACGAACGCACTTACGAGCGGGTCGTGGCTTTGCGGGCAGTGGAATCCACCGACGGCATGACAGCCGACTGGTCGCACTTGCCGTACGAGTTCCTGGCCAAGGTATCGAACGACATCATCAACAAGGTCAAGGGCGTGAACCGCGTGGTGTACGACATCAGTTCCAAACCGCCGGCCACCATCGAATGGGAATGATCCCCGGGAGGCGATCCGGCGCGGCATTTTGACCGAGACAGCTATGTGTGCGATGAAAGACATACCCCGGAAAGGAGACGGCGTTTCCCGGCCTTGGGGTCGGAGGGTCGTCCGTTATTTGCCTTTGGGGTTGGCTCTGGGGCTGCTTTTCGGAGCGGCGATCGGCAATATCCCCCTCGGCCTGCTTCTGGGCATGGCTCTGGGAGTGCTGGCGGGGCGTTTTCCCCGCAGGGAAAACGACCCCGACCGTCAAGATCGTGCTGTGTAGTGGCAGCAAGGGTAGGAAGTAAACAAGAAAATCAACGGATATATGCCTGTATCTTTTACGAGAACATTTTTTCTGGTGTTTCTGCTGGCAGGGTGGGCGCTTTCGGCCGATGCCCAGGCGGTGGAAACGTATCGGGTAAAGAAAAGCGATACGATGCAGACCATCGCCGACCGTTTCGGTCTGAGCGTGGAGGAGTTGTTGGAATACAACCAAGCGTACAAGACCCGCGAGCTCCGTGCGCGCGACATCCTGATTATCCCTTCGCGCAAGGAACGCAAAAAGCTCCAGCAACAGAGGGAACAGGCTGCCGCACAAGCGGTCCCGCCGGCTCCCGTAGCACAGCAACCCGTAGAATTCGCCACGCATGTGGTCGCCCCCAAGGAGACCGTCTACGGCATCTCGCGGCAGTGGGGCATTACCCAGGATCAGCTCAAGGAGTACAATCCCGAACTGAAAACGTCGGTGCTCAAGATCGGGATGACGCTCCGCATTCCGGTGATGGGCTCTCCGGAAACGGCCCCTGCGGTGCAGGCTCCCCCAGAGGCCAGACCGCAGGACACGTCATCGTCCGTTGCCTCGCAGACCGACCGGCGTTCCGAACCTCCCGTCCGGAAGCCGCAGGAAGAAGGACCGGACCGCCGGCAGGCGGGGTATCCCCCGGTGCCCACCGATCCTTGGCGGCAAGGCAATGATGCATTCTCCTTGCACCAGGCCAGCCAGTTGAACGTCCGCAGGGCGTTGAGGGTGGATGTGCTCCTGCCGTTTTACCTCGATCGGGCCGATTCGCTGGTAGGGGAAACTCCGGCGCGGCGTCTGGCCGATTCCAACGTAGCGCTGGGATTTTACATGGGGGTACGCATGGCGCTCGATTCGCTCGCCGGGCAAGGTTTGGTGGCCCAAGTGCGGGTGTTCGATACCCGCAGGGATACTCTGGCGATAGACAGTCTGATGGCGGCGCATGACTTTTCGCAGACCGATGTAGTGATCGGGCCCTTGTATGCCGAAGTGGCCGAGCGGGCGGCCAGGAACCTCCGCGGCCGCAAGGCGATCGTGGTTTCTCCGCTTTCCTTGCGCCACGACGTGGTCTCCTCGCCCAATATCCTTCAGGTATCCGCTCCGGCTGAGGACTTGCAGCGGGCTATCCTGCGGTACCTTCAGGACAATCTCTCGCCCGATCGCAAGGTGATCCTCGTGGCTTCCTCCACCGGGCAGGGAACGCTCATCGCCCGGGTGAAGAGCGCGTTGGCCCAGCGGGGGATTGCCTCGGTGGAAGTACTCGATACCGATCTGGGAGAGAACGCAGCCCGTTTGAGCGGGATGATCCGGCAGGGCGTTTCGCCGGTTCTGATCGTCCCTTCGCTCACCGGATCGACCGTGGCCGAAGTCTATCAGGCGGTGGAGCTCTCCAACCGTCTGGACCCGGTGGAGGTCTATGCCTTCGAGTCCAATACGGCGGCCGGAAAACTCATGCGGGAGGCGCAGGGTCAGGCCGCTTCGCGGGTGCGCTTCGTCTATGCCGACCGGATGTTCGAAAATACGGGCCGGGCGCAGTACAACGATTTCGTCCGTTCGTTCCGGAGACATTACCGGGAGTTTCCCGGGACGTATTCCCTGGTGGGTTTCGACGTTACCTACGATGTGCTCTCCCGCATGGCCGTGGAGCCGGACAACGAGACGGCACTCACGTCCTATCCCAGCGAACAGGTGGCGGATCGTTTCCGCTTTATCAAGTACCTGGGCGGAGGCTATGTCAATACCGAGGTATTTATTCTGATGCACACCCCCGACAGGGGGACGGTGCTTTTGTACTGACCAAAAGACAGGAGGACAGGCGATGGATATGAAGGCTTTGAATTTTCTTACGACCCGGGATGCGGGCTGGGCACGGGAAAAACTCCGTGTGTTCCTCCTGCTGTGGTTTGTGCTGAGTTATGTGCAGGGGGTGTTTTCCGGACTGAACGAGGACGAGCCGTACTACTACATGTACGCCATGTTCCCGGCCTGGGGATATTTCGACCATCCGCCGATGGTGGGCATGTTCGCTTGGGCCGGGATGCAGATGTTCGGCAAGGTGTTGGGATTGCGGCTGTTTTCGGCCATTTCCTCGACCTTGTTCCTGTACGCCGTTTGGAAACTGATCGAGCACAAGGACAAGTACAAGTACGTCAATGTCTTTATCCTGATGGCCCTGTCCATCCCGATGGTGAGCGTGTACGGATTCATGATCGTACCCGACGGGCCGCTGTTGTTCTTCGTATCCCTGTTCCTGCTGGCTTACCGCTGGTTCCTCAAGAGTGAGAATGTTCTCAAAGCGATCCTGGTAGGTGTCCTGGCGGCCGCCGTGTTGTACAGCAAGTACCACGGAGCACTGGTGTTGCTGCTGGTGGTGGCCTCCAATGTGAAACTGCTGCGCGACCGCTATTTTTACATCGCGGCTCTTACGGCGCTGGTGCTGTTGGTGCCCCATATCACCTGGCAGGTGGAGCACGATTTTCCCTCGCTGTCCTATCATTTGTACGAACGTACGGCCGATAAGGTGTACAAGTTCCGCTATACGTGGGAGTACCCGCTCAACCAACTGGCAGTATTCGGTCCCTTCCTGTTCCCGGTGATGGTCCTGGCGGTAGCCAAAAGCAAAAAGAACAAAGGGCAAATGGCCCGTGCGATGCGCTTCTTGTTCTGGGGATTCCTGGGGTTCTTTTTCCTGATGACCTTCAAGGGACATGTAGAACCGCACTGGACGGTAGTGGCCATCATTCCGGCGATGTATTTTACGTTCCATTACGTGTTGCGCAGCGAGCGAAAGGCGCGGTATTTCGTGGGGGCTTCCTTGTTTTCCGCTTTTCTGATCTTCGTGGTGCGCATCGCCTTGTTCCTCCCGGGGCTCGATACGCCGTACCATCATCAGAAGGAGTGGGCCGGGAGCATTCACGAGGTGGCGGGCGATGCGCCGGTAGTATTCCGCGACAGTTACCAGAAGGCCTCGATGTACACGTATTACACGAATTGTACGGCCATCAGCGCCCGCAGTCCCCAGGGACGGCGCAACCAGTACGATATTTTCCCGATCGAGGATTACATTCGCGGGCAGCGGGTGTTGTACCTCGACGGGGAGAGCGACCAGGTGATCATCCGTGCGGGTGGAAAAGAACTTTGCGGGCGATGGATCGAACGTTTCGAGTCCGATAGCTTGCAGGCAAAACCGTCGGTAAAGCCATGATAGAGACCGCGCGTGTCCAAGGGGAAGGTTCGCTGCTGTTTTTCGCATTCCTGGTCGGATTTGCGTTTGTCGTTTTGTTGGAATACCTCTATCCGGAGTTTTTCCGCCGGGATACGCGTCGTTTGTTTTATTTTTCGGCCGATACTTCCGCTCAGCGGAATACCCGGGCTTATGCCGCCTATCAGATATTGAGTGCCTTCTTGTTCGGGTTCGCCTTTGCATTGTTCCTTTCGTTTTGTCTGGAGAAGATGTACTTCGGCGGAGGTTTTTCCTGGCTGCGATGGGGGGCGGTGTTCGGTTTTTTACTCGTTTTCTTGGGGGGGCGCTACTTGATCGACCGCTTTCTGGCGTGGTTGTTCGGGGCGGATGCCCTGGAGCAGGTGTTGGAGGAGAAAAGGACGGCGTTTCAGTTGTCGTTTGCCGTGTATGGGTTGATCCTGTTTTTCCTGGGGGGTTATTCCGGTTTTTTCCCGGAGGGCTTTGAAAAAAATACCTTGCTGGGGGTCTTCATCTTGTACTTTGTAGGGTATGTGGCGGTGATGGCTGAATATTTGGCAAGAAGGGCGGAGTATTTTTTCTATTTTATTTTTT
>DVLY01000023.1 GCA_018715295.1 Candidatus Merdimorpha stercoravium
CCCTGCCGGGCTTTCGCTTTCTCGCACCGCTTGCCCGGAACGCACCCACTCACGAACACGGCTGTCTAACCGCTCCACCATCATTTGCCGCAAAAAGGCACGAGTCCGTTCAGATTTATCTCCCCGAGAATACATGGCTTTGTTTTCATAAAATTTGAAGCAACACAAAAATTCTTTTGAAGCCTTGTTCTTCATTTGCTGTTACGCCCATTTTCCGTACTTTTGTGTTCAATCGCCCGTCAAGGCAATAAATCGTAAAAAACTACCTATGAGTACATCCCACAGAGAGCGGGTGGTCGCCGCTATGAACCTTCAAAAACCCGACCGGGTGCCCCTGATGTGCCAATTCAGCATCGGCGCCATGATGAATCACCTGCACCCCGATCCCGTCGCATTCTGGTACGACCAGAAGACCTTTGCCGACGGCCTGATCGAACTGTGCCGAAGATTCCGCTTCGACGGCATCCTGGTGAGCCTGCACGGACACTCCGACTACTGGAAAAAAGACCTCATCGCCCGCAAGGACCTCGGCGAAGGGCGGGTCGAGCTGCAATATCCCGACCGCAAGGAACTCCACAGTTGGGAAGACCTGCCGATGGTTACCTTCCTGCAGCCCCGTCCGAACAAGGACATCGAAAGCATCGACATAGACAAGGACATCCCGGACACCCTGGACTATATCCCGGTGTCGCACAACCTGTATTTCCACCTCGACCGGGACAACCTTTTCGGCATCTTCGACTATCTCCAGGAAAAGACCGCCGGAGAATATTCCATCCACGGGGAGATCACCTCGCCGCTGGATTATTTCCTGGACACGTTGGGCTACGAAAACGGCCTGATCGCCATGATGCTCGATCCGGAAAAGTGCGAAAAGATCCTGGCCAAGTACACGGTCATGATCCGGGATCTGGCGGTTGCCATGTGCCGAAAGGACATCGACGCCATCAAGATATCCTCTCCTTTTGCCGGGATGGGCTTTATCTCGACCGATTTCTACCGCCAGTTCGTACTGCCTTTCGAGAAACAAATCGTACAGGCCATCCGTCAAACGGGCAAACACGCCTACATCCACACCTGCGGCTCGATCGGCGACCGTCTGGAAGTGATGTGCGAGAGCGGCCTTTCGGGATTGGAATGCCTCGATCCCCCGCCCGTAGGAAACGTCGATCTCGAAGACGCCTTCAACCGGGTGGGCGACCGGATCTTTATCAAAGGCAACATCGACTCGGTCAACACCCTGCTGCTGGGCGACGACGAGAAGGTTCGCCGCGACGTAGGGAAGATCATCGAGATCGGCAAGCGGAAAGGGAAAGGATTTATCCTGAGCACCGCCTGCTCCATCGCCCCCAAGGTGAGCGAAGAACACCTGCTGATGCTCTCCCAACTCGTAGAAGAACAAGGATATTACTAAAACTTCGACAAACTTTTCCGAAAAGAAATGAATACGGATCTGAACCCGATATACACCGCCGTCCTGGGCGGCGATCTGAAACTGGCGGTCGATACCACACGTGCCGCTGTCGAAGAAGGTGTTTCCCCCAACGACATCATCAACGGATACATGATCAAGGCCATGGAAGAGATCGGAGCCCGGTTTGAAGCCGGGAAAGCCTTCGTTCCCAACCTGCTGATGAGCGCCCGCGCCATGAAAGGCGCCATGGAAGTCCTCAAACCCCTGATGAAGGGCGAGAGCGACGCATACATCGGCAAAGTGGTCATCGGCACCGTACAAGGCGACCTGCACGACATCGGGAAAAACCTGGTGGCCTCCATGCTGGAAGGCTGCGGTTTCGAGATCATCAACCTCGGAGTGGACATTCCCTGCGAACGCTTCCTCTCGGTAGCCCGCGAAGAAAAAGCCGACATCATCTGCCTCTCGGCCTTGCTGACCACCACGATGGAGCGCATGAAAGAGATCATCGACGCCGTCCACTCCTCGGACCTGAACGGGAAAGTGAAAGTCATGGTCGGCGGAGCTCCCATCAGCCGGGAGTACGCCGAGTCCATCCATGCGGATGCCTATTCCGACAACGCCAACGGAGCGGTCGCCGTAGCCAAGGCCCTGGTAAACGCCCGCTGATGGAATCCCCGATCGAACAAGGCGACCTGGATTTTTCCTCGCTGGAACTGGATCCGGACGACCTCTATCTGCCCATGGGAAAGGGCTATCGTCCCACCCCGGAGATGGAAGCCTCGCTCGCGGAGCTGAAACAGGAGAGCGCCCGGGTATGCACCCCGCAGTACTACGTGCGTTATCTGCCCGCAGGCCCTTCCCGGGGAGGAATGCTCCAGGCGGGAGACACTTGTTTCCACGCCGGAGGCATCATCGCTTCGGCCCTCCGCCCGGCCAACCGGTACGCCTTGTTCATTGTTACGGCAGGTTTCGGTTTCGAAAAACTGCAACAGAAAGCCAAGGAAGACATCTACCGCGCCTTTCTCCTGGATGCGCTGGGCACGGCCATTGCCGAGGCCTCCGTCCGCGCACTCTGCGCCCGGATAGAAACACAGTTGCCCCCCGGGGAATACATCAGCCATCCTTACAGCCCGGGATACTGCGGGTGGAACATTTCCGAACAGGAAAAAGTCTTCGCCCTGCTGCATCCCGACCCGCAGGTGGTCCGCCTGAACGCCTCCTGTCTGATGACTCCCATCAAGTCCGTGAGCGGTATCCTCGGCCTGGGACCCGAAATCCGCAAACAAGCCTATGGATGCAAAACGTGCGGGCGACGAGATTGTTACAAAAACCGAGAACGATAAAAACGCGACAAAACACCACAAGATGAACACCGATCCGTGGATCAAACAGATCATCGAAACGGGGAAAACCGTAGCCATCCCCATCATGACCCACCCGGGGATAGAGCTGTTGGGGAAAAAGGTAAAGGACGCCGTAACGGACGGACAGACCCACTACTGCGCCATCGCTGCCTTGAACGAACGCTTTCCCCAGTCGGCCGCCGTAACCATGATCATGGACCTGACGGTCGAGGCGGAAGCTTTCGGAGCAAGCCTGTATATGCCCGATGACGATGTTCCCAGCGTTACCGGCCGCCTGGTCTGCGGTGCGGACGACGTAGCCGCCTTGGAGGTGCCCGACATCGACACCGCCCGCGTCCCCGAATACCTAAAAGCCAGCTCCCTGGCCGTCGAAAACCTCGACAAACCGGTACTTCCCGGCTGCATCGGCCCGTACTCCCTGGCCACCCGGCTGTTCGACATGACGGAACTGATGATGGCCATGTACCTGGAACCCGATACGGTAAAAGCCCTGCTGGAAAAGTGCACGGAATTCATCCTCCGGTACTGCCAGGCGATCAAGAAAACCGGCGCGGCCGGCGTGGTGATGGCCGAACCGGCGGCCGGACTCCTGTCCAACGAAGACTGCATGACGTACTCCTCGGTGTACATCCGCGGGATCGTCGAAAAAGTCCAGGACGAACACTTCGCCGTGATCCTGCACAACTGCGGAAACAGCGGACAGTGCACCGAAGCGATGGTGGCCACCGGAGCCAAAGGCTATCATTTCGGCAACCGGATCGATATGGTCGAGGCGCTGAAAGGATGCCCTTCCCACACGCTGGTCATGGGCAACCTCGACCCCGTGGGAGTCCTGAAAATGTCGTCTGCCAGCCAAGTAGCCGCGCAAGTGGCCGAGCTGCTCCAGCGCACCGCCGGATACCCGAACTTCGTCCTGTCGACCGGATGCGACGTGCCGCCCGGCGTCCCGATGGAAAACATCGCCGCCTTCTACGCACCCCTTCAGGCGACGCAGGCATAAAATCGATCGCTGTAACCTGTATTCTTCCCCTGTTCCCGCATGGAACAGGGGATTTTTTTACTCGGCCGGGAGGCCGGCCGGCTGAAACCCCACCAAACGGCATACTTCTTTTCCACGAGGATAGATGGAGGTGGCGGGCAGAACCTGGGTGAAAAACAGCAGGTTTTCTGCACACCCTGACCGGGAAATGCGTAACTTTGCACCCACGATTTGTGTACGCACACTTCGAAGCAGAAAAACACGATGAATCACAACAATCAAAACTTAGAAGATATGAAAAATCCGTTCATCTTTCCGGCGGCTATGCTCGTGATGGCGCTCACCGCCGGATGTTCCTCCCAATCCAAGTCGGGACAGGGACTGGACATGTCCGACATGGACACCACGGTGGCTCCCGGCGAGGACTTTTACCAGTACGCCTGCGGAGGCTGGATCGCCAACAACCCCCTCAAGGCGGAATACTCCCGTTTCGGTTCGTTCGACAAACTGGCCGAAGACAACCGCGAACAGCTCAAGGCTCTGGTCGATTCCCTGGCTGCCCAACCCAACGAACCGGGTTCCGTCGCCCAGAAGATCGCCGACATCTACAACATGAAGATGGACTCCACCCGCCGCAATGCCCTGGGTGCCGAGCCGCTGAAAGCGGACATCGCCGCCATCGAAGCTGTTAAGGACAAGAAGACCCTCACCGAAGCTGTCGCTGCGCTGCGTCGCAACGGCATCGGGACTTTCTTCGGACAGTACATCGGTGCGGATGCCAAGAACAGCTCGATGAACATCATCGACTTTTACCAGGGCGGCACCAACATGGGCGACCGCGACTACTACCTGGAGTCCGATGAAAACACCCTCCGCATCCAGAAAGCCTACCGGGAATACATCCAAAAACTGTTCCTGCTGGCCGGCTTCGACCAGGCCCGCGCCGAACGCGCCGAGAAAGCCGTCATGAAGATCGAGACGGGACTGGCCAAAATACAGTTCACCCGCGAGCAGACCCGCGATCCGCAGGCCAACTACAACAAGATGAGCTTTGCCGAATTCAAGAAACTCTCCGATTCTTTCGATTGGGACGTTTACTTCGACAGCATGGGCTTTGCTTCGGAAAAGGACAAAGACTTGGTGGTCGATCAGGTGCCTTTCTTCAAGGGCATGGACAAAGTCATCCGCTCGGCCTCGATGGATGAATTGAAAGACTACCTGATCTTCAACCTACTCGACGGGTCCACGGGAAGCCTTTCAGACGAATTCTCCACGGCCAGCTTCGACTTCTACAGCCGCGCCATGGCCGGTGTAGAACAGCAGCAGCCCCTGTGGAAACGCGCCATCTCGACCATCAACGGCACCATGGGCGAAGCCTTGGGCGAAATCTACGTACAGCGCTACTTCCCGCCCCAGTCCAAAGAGCGGATGCTCAAACTGGTGGGCAACCTGCAAAAGGCTCTGGGCGAGCACATCGATTCGCTGGCATGGATGAGCGACTCGACCAAAGCCAAAGCCCGCGAAAAACTGGCCGCCTTCCACGTGAAGATCGGTTATCCGGACAAATGGACGGACTACTCCAAACTGACCATCGATACCACGCTGTCACTCTACGACAACATGAAAGCCGTTTCGCAGTTCTACTACCAGAAGATGCTCGATGAGAAACTGGGAAAACCGGTAGACAAGGACGAATGGCTGATGACCCCCCAGACGGTCAATGCCTACTACATGCCTACCACCAACGAGATCTGCTTCCCGGCAGCCATCCTTCAGCCTCCGTTCTTCTACCCCGAAGGCGACGATGCGATCAACTACGGGGCGATCGGCGTAGTGATCGGCCACGAGATGACGCACGGCTTCGACGACCAGGGCCGTCAGTTCGACAAAGACGGCAACCTGAACGACTGGTGGACGGCAGCCGATGCCGAAGCCTTCCAGGAACGCGCCGAGAAACTGGTCGAGCACTACTCGTCCAAGATCGTTCTCGATACCGTTCATGCCAACGGACGTTACACCCTGGGCGAGAACATCGCCGACCAGGGCGGTCTGCGCATCGCCTACACGGCTTTCAAGACGGCTGAAAAAGAAAATCCCTACACCGAGAACATCGACGGATTTACTCCCGACCAGCGCTTCTACCTGGCATACGCCCGTCTGTGGGCTACCAACATCCGCGACGAGGAGATCCTCCGTCTGACCAAGATCGACCCGCACTCGCTGGGCAAATGGCGTGTAAATGCCGCCCTGCAGAACATCGACACTTTCTACGATGCTTTCGGCATCCAGGAAGGCGATGCCATGTACCTGGCTCCCAGCGGCCGGATCATCATCTGGTAATCCACCTCCCGGGCCGAGGCTTGCCCGCATGGCCGCCTGCACAGCCCGTGCGCACCAACCCCCACCCTATTTCTTTTCAGCAAGATGACCGCCTACGAAATCTTTCAGATAGTACGGCTCGAAGTAAGCCACATCCTCCCAGCGACGTTCACGCAAACGGGACAACGCCTCCGTTCCCATCGCGAGAGCCGAAGGGAACACCCCCGGAAGGAATGAGAAACGCTCCTCGCCGAGCAAATCCCGGCACTTGTCCATCCCGTCCCCGAAGAAGCAAGCCGTCTTTCCCGTTTGGGAAAGGGACGCATACGCCCCCGGACGGACGATGAGCGCCTCCACCGGAGAAACCTCCTGCAAATCCCGATCGTACGCCACGGTATAGACCTCCATCCTTCGGGCGTCGAGCATCGGCACCAGATAGTCTGCCGAAGTCTTCTCCCGGGCGATGCGCGCCATGATCGCCAGAGTACCTACCGACAGCAAGGGGATCTCCAGCGCATAGGCCAAGCCTTTGGCCGCCGACACGCCGATGCGCAGGCCCGTGTACGAACCCGGTCCCCGGCTCACCGCCACAGCGGAAAGTTCCCGGGGAGAAATCCCCCCTTGGGCGAGCACCTGGCGGATGAATACGTGCAGTTTCTCTCCGTGCGAATATCCGCCGTCGTTGCTCTCAAGGGAAGCGATCGGCTTGTCCCCGTCAAAAAGCGCTACCGAACAATTCGTGGTAGCCGTCTCGAGACAAAGTATTTTTTCCATCGTTTCTTCTCTGTAACACCCGGCCGTCTTTCCCGGGTCGGACAGTACCGGAAGCCCTCACGTCCCCTTCTGCCCTCTCTACCCCCTACCCTTCGGGGTCTCTCAGAGGAAAGGACAGGCGAGCAGGCTTACTTGCCGGCCAAGGCTTCCGCTGCGCTGACGATCTCGATGATCTGGTTGGTAATGGAGGCCTGGCGGGCGTTGTTGTACTGGAGGGTGAGTTGCTCCTTGAGTTCCTTGGCGTTGTCCGAAGCCTGGCTCATGGCTGTCATCCGGGCTCCGTGCTCCGAGGCGAGGCTGTCGCGCAGGATACGGAAAAACTGCAGGCGAAGGCTCTGGGGAAGGAGGTTCTCGACGATAGAGCGGCTATCGGGTTCGAGGATAAAATCGGTATGGGCGGCGGCCGTTTCCGCGCCCGTCTGCAGGGTCATGGGCAGAAACTCTTCGCGGGTGAGCACCTGGGTGGCTGCATTTTTGAAGCGGTTGTACACGATCTCCACCCGGTCGTACACCCCGGCAGCGAAATCGTCCATGATCTTTTGGGCGATCTGGGCCGTAGCAGCATAGGTCAGGTTGTCGTACACCGCGCTGTAATCGGCCGAAACGGTGCAATAGCGCGAGAGGAGTTCCCGGCCTTTGGACCCGATGGTCGCTATGTCCACCTGCGACGAAGCAAAAGGCCTGGCGAGCAGGCTGCGCACCCGTTTGACCACATTGGCGTTAAAGGCCCCGCAAAGCCCCTTGTTGGACGTTACCACCACAAGGAGTATCTTCTTCTCGGGCCTTACGGCGGTGTAGGGGCTGTTTATTTCACTGCCTTCGAGCGAAGCCCCTACCCGGGCCAGGATCCCGGAAAGCGCCTCGGAATAGGGGCGCATTTTGACGATCGCCACGGAAGCATGGCGGAACTTGGCCGCCGAAACCATCTTCATGGCCTGGGTGATCTTCATGTTCGAGCTCACCGAGGCGATGCGCAATCGTATTTCCTTCAGATTTGCCATTTTATTGCTGGG